>JAJZUK010000068.1 GCA_021847125.1 Pseudomonadota bacterium
AGTCAGCCATGTCTCGGATCGCGTGGCGATCATGTACCTGGGTCGGATCGTCGAAATCGCGCCGACCGAGATCATATTCAAGGCCGCCAATCATCCTTACACCCAGGCGCTGATCAAGGAGTTGCCCCGATTGTATGCGGAGCGGCATCAGTTCGACCCGATCCGGGGCGAGCTGCCTTCACCCAGCGATCCGCCGGCAGGCTGCCCGTTTCACCCGCGCTGCCCGCGGGCGATGGCGCGCTGCCGCGAAGAACGTCCGCTGCTCAAAGCGGTTGGGCCGGAGCTCGATGCGGCCGGGCGCCCGCACCTGAGCGCCTGCCATTTGAACGAGGTCGCGTAAGCGCAAGCCTGCTGCGCGCCATTTGAAATGTATTATTTCGACGTATCGCCCGATTACCGAGGAATTGCCCGATGAAATATGCCGATTCAGACTTCGATCCTTATTTGCTGTCCCAGCCCGCCGCCGGCGCGATTCCGCTGGTGTGCGACTCGCCGCACAGCGGCGTCATCTATCCCCGGGATTTCGGCAGCTGCCTGCCCGCGGCCATCCTGCGCTCGGGCGAAGACACCTATGTGGAGGAGCTTTGGCGGGCGATTCCCGAGGTGGGCGGCTCCTTGGTGGCGGCCAATTTTCCGCGCACCTACATCGACCCCAACCGCGAACTCGCCGATATCGACGCGAGCATGCTTGCCGGACCCTGGGCGGCGCAACTGCATCCGAGCGAGAAAACGCGCCTCGGCATCGGCCTGATCTGGCGACTCGCGCGCAAGCAAGCCGTGTACGATCGCAAACTTTCGGTGGCCGAAGTCGAAAATCGCATCCGGCGCTTCCATCAGCCCTATCATGCCGCCTTGAGCGCACAGATCGAGCAGGCGTACCGGAAATTCGGCGGCGTCTGGCATCTGAACCTGCATTCGATGCCGGCCAATTCCTACGAGTTGCTGGAAATCGATACCGACAAACCCTTGGCTGACTTCGTGCTGGGAGATCACGATGGGCGCACCTGCGATCCGGCGCTGGTCGAGACGATAGCAAGGTTTCTGACCGGGCGCGGCTATACGGTGGCGCGCAACGATCCGTTCAAAGGCGTGGCGCTGATCGCGCGTATAGGGCGTCCCGCCGAAAACCGGCATAGCCTGCAGATCGAGGTCAAGCGCAAGCTTTACATGGACGAAGACAGCTACGAGAAGTCGCAAGGCTTCGACGCCTTGCAGCAGTCCCTGAGCCTGTTGTCGGCGCACCTGGCCAAATTCGTCAAGGCGCAATTGGCCTAACCCCGCGGGAGCGGGCGGCCTGCAGCAGCATCATCGAAATCACCACGCGCCTGAAGCGGGCGCTTTTCGCGAGACCACCATGAAATTACTAGCAGACATCGAACGCAATCACGAAGCGCTCACCGCCATCCGCCGCGACATCCATGCCCATCCGGAATTGGCGTTCCAGGAACAGCGAACTTCGGCGCTGGTGGCCAAGCGCCTGGCCGAACTCGGCCTGGAAGTCCATACCGGCCTGGGCAAGACGGGCGTGGTCGGGGTGTTGCGCTCGGGGACGAGCAAGCGCTCCATCGGTTTGCGCGCCGACATGGACGCCTTGCCCATGCCGGAGAACAACCGTTTCGCGCACTGCTCGAAGAATCCCGGAAAAATGCACGGTTGCGGCCACGACGGCCATACGACCATGCTGTTGGGGGCGGCGCAGTACCTGGCCGAGCATGGGAAATTCGACGGCGTGGTGAATTTCATTTTCCAGCCGGCCGAGGAGGGCGGCAACGCCGGCGCCAAAGCCATGATCGACGACGGCTTGTTCGAGCGTTTCCCCTGCGACGCGGTGTACGGCATGCACAATTTGCCGGGCGTGGCCACCGGCGTGTTCGGCTTCCGCTCCGGGCCGGCCATGGCCTCGAGCAATCGCTTCGATATCATCATCAACGGCGTGGGCGGGCATGCGGCGCAGCCGCACAAGTCCGTGGATCCGATTCTGATCGCGGTGCAAATGGTGCAGGCGCTGCAGAGCCTGATTACGCGCAACAAGAATCCGATCGACACGGCGGTGCTGTCGATTACGCAGATACACGCGGGCGACGCCTACAACGTGATTCCGGCGCAGGCCGTGATCCGCGGAACGCTCAGAACCTATAGCGTCGAGGTGCTCGACCTCATGGAAAACAACATGCGCCGTATCGTGACCAAGCTCAGCGAAGCGCATGGCGCCACGGGCGAATTGCAGTTCGTGCGCTGTTATCCGCCGCTGATCAACTGGCCCAAGGAAACCGAATTCGCTGCGGATCTGGCGGAGAAACTGTTCGGCGCCGATCATGTCGACCGCGCGACGCCGCCGCATACGGGATCCGAAGACTTCTCCTTCTATCTGGAAAAAGTCCCCGGCAGCTATCTGTTCATCGGCAACGGCGGCGGCGATCATCGCGTGGATGCCTATGAAGGCATCGGGCCGTGCGAATTGCACAATTCCAGTTACGACTTCAACGATGCCTTGCTGCCCATAGGCGCGACCTACTGGTCCAAGCTGGTCGAGGCTACGCTGACCGAGTAGGCCCGAGCCTGATCCGTACCGGTCAGCGGCCGGCCTGTTGCGCGCGGGACGCCTGCAGGTGGCGGCTGTAGCTCACCGCCGCGGCGAGGACTGCGATGCAGGCTGCGAGTCCGAGTGCCCAGGCCGTCGCGTGGGTGCCGAACAGGCTGAACATCAGCGCCACCAGCGCAGCGCCGACGGTCTGGCCGATGAGCCTTGCCGTGCCCAGCATGCCGCTCGCGCCGCCGCTGCGCTCGCGCGGCGCCGAGGTCATGATGGCGCGGTTGTTGGGGGACTGGAACAGGCCGAAACCGGCGCCGCAAACCATCATGCGCCAGACGATGTCGGCATCGCCGGGAGCCGCCGGCAGCAAGGCGAGCAGGCCGAGCCCGAGCGCGAAAATCACCAGGCCCAGCGCGCCGAGGACGCCGGCGGAATGGCGGTCGGCGAGCCGGCCGGCGATCGGCGCCGCCACCGCGGTCGCGAGCGGCCAGGGTGTCATCAACAGGCCGGTGGCGACATCGCTGCGTCCGAGTATGTCCTGCAGGTAAAACGGAATCGAGACGTAGGCCAGCATCTGCGCCATGAACGAGCAGATCGAGGTCGCGATCGACAGCGCGAAGATCGGAATGCGCAGCAAATCCACCGGCAGCAGCGGCGAAGGCTGCGGCAGCTGGCGCAGCACCAGCGCGGCGCCGGACAGGACGGCGCCTGCGAACGCGAGAACGACATAGAGCAGGCGCCCGCCGTGGCTCACGCTGTCGATGGCGACGATCAGCAGACCGAAGAACAGCGCATTCAGCAGCGCGCTGAGGAAGTCGAAGCGCCGTCCCGAGCGCGGCGTGCGCGGCAGACTGCGCGCCGCAAGCAGGGTGCCGATCCCGATCGGCACGTTGACCGCGAACAGCCAGGGCCAGGAGGCGAGCGACAGGATGCCGGCCGCAACGGTCGGTCCGACCGCCGCCGAGAACGCCACGACCAGGGCATTGATGCCGATACCGCGGCCGAGCTGCCGCGACGGATAGATGTAGCGCACCAGCGCGCCGTTGACGCTCAGCATTCCCGCCGCGCCCACGCCCTGCAGCACCCGCGCCGCGCTCAGTGCGGCGAGCGAATGCGACAGCGTGCAGGCGAGCGAGGCCAGGGTGAATACGACCAGGCCGACGCGGTAGACGCGGCGGTAGCCGACGATCTCCCCGAGCGAGGCGAGCGGCAGCATGAGTATGGTGATGACCAGCTGATAGGCGTTCACCACCCAGATGGAGTCCGCCGCGGAGGCATTCAAATCCCTGGCGATGGTGGGCAGCGCCACGTTGGCGATGGCACTGTCGAGCACCGCCATGGTGATGCCGAGTGCGACGGTGACGATCGCCCAGTTGCGCTGCGGCGGCGGCAGGCCGTCGGCGTCCTTGCCCGCTGCCGTCACGCCGGCACCGCTGCGCAGGATGCGGGATCCGTCTGCATATTCCGCGTTTGCCGATGCTGTCTACGAGGCCATTTCAGAATTAGCGAAATGGCCCCTGATTTAGGGGAGTATGAGGGGAGACGCCCCGAAGGAAGTCCCCGTAGGGGATATCCCCTCATTTTGAAATAAGCTCTAAGGATTGCCCAGATAGTCGCGCTTTCCGATCTCGACGCCGTTGTGGCGCAGGATGTTGTAGGTGGTGGTGACGTGAAAATAGAAATTCGGCAGCGCGTGGCCGAGCAGGAATTGCATGCCCTTATAGTGGGTTTCCTTGTCGCCGCGCTTGATCACGATTGCCTTGTCCTCCGTACCGTCGATCTGTGCCGGCGTCACGCTCTGGATGAAGGCGACGGTCTTGGCGATGCGCGCCTCGAGTTCGGCCAGCGTCTTCTCGTTGTCTTCGTAGACGGGGATTTCGACCCCGGCCAGGCGGGCCACCGCGCCCTTGGCGGTATCGCAGGCGATCTGCACCTGCTTCGTCATGGGCAGCATGTCCGGGAACAGGCGGTAGGCAGTCAGCGCGGTCGGGTCGAGCTTCTTGGCGTCGACATGGGCTTGCGCCTTGTCGAGGATGCCCGACAGATTGCCGAGGATGTTGACCAAGCGCGGCACGCTCGCCTGATACATGGAAATGCTCATGGGAACTCCTGCAAGTGGAAGATGGGGGCGGATTGCAGGGCGTATTCTACGCCGTGCCTTGCGGCGCGAGGTCCGGCAGCCGCTGTGCGTCTCTTGCGGGCAAAGCCGCCCTATATAATGGAGCCGCTACGCGCAGCCGGGGTCGTTGCGACGTCGCGAGACAAGCATGGGGTGCAGCGGCAGCTCCGGATCTACGGGAGAAGGCACCATCGGCGAACACCTCTAGAAAATCGCCTGCAGCTTGGACCGGGACAGGCGCTTTTGAAGTTCGATTCAGCGTGCGCGATGCGACGCTGAGATTGCGCGGCGCATACGGCGCACGGACATACGTGAACGCATTTCCAAAGGACTACAGGCGATGACCGATAGGAAAAAATTCAGGCCCGACACCATTACCGCGCATGCCGGGCGCGACCCGCAGCGCTTCGACGGCGCGGTGAACACGCCGGTCTATCGCGCCTCCACCGTGCTGTTTCCCGATGTCGCATCCTACGAAAGCCGCGACCCGAACGACTACAAGGTCATGCGCTACGGCATCTACGGCACACCCACCACATTCGCGCTGGAGGAAGCCGTGGCGCAGCTCGAAGGCGGTTATGCCGCGGTCGCCCTGCCCTCGGGCTTGGCCGCGATCGTCGCGGCGCTGGCGGCGTTTGCGCATTCCGGGGCGCATATCCTGGTCGCGGACTCGGTCTATCAGCCGACGCGCAATTTCTGCGACAAGCGCCTGCGCAACCAGGGCGTGGAGGTCGAGTACTATGACCCTGCGCTCGGTGCGGCCATCGCCGGCCTGATCCGCCCGAATACGACCGCGGTGTTTTGCGAAGCGCCGGGCTCGCTCAGCTTCGAAATGCAGGATATTCCCGCAATCGCGGCGGCCGCGCACGCGAGAGGCGTCGCGGTGCTCGCCGACACTACCTGGGGCACGCCGTATTTTTTTCGCGCCTTCGAGCACGGGGTCGACATTTCCATACACGCGGGCACCAAGTACATCTCCGGGCATTCGGACGTGATGCTGGGCGTGGTCGTCACCAATGAGCAGTACTGGCTCAAACTGCGCCGCGCCGTCGCCGATTACGGCTACTGCGTAAGCCCGGACGATTGCTATCTTGCGCTGCGCGGCCTGCGCACGATCGGCGTGCGCATGCGCCAGCAGCAGCAGAGCGCGCTGACCATCGCGCGCTGGCTGCAGGCGCAGCCGGAAGTGCTGCGCATGCTCTACCCCGCGCTCGAAGGCGATCCCGGGCATGCGATCTGGAAGCGCGATTTCAGCGGCGCGGCCTCGCTGTTCGGCGTGATACTCAAACCCGCGAGCGAACGCGCCGTCGCGGCGCTGATCGATGCGCTCTCCCTGTTCGGCATCGGTTCGAGCTGGGGCGGCTTCGAGAGTCTGGCGATACGCGCCGATCCGGGAAAATACCGCAGTGCAACCAGCTGGAATCCGGGCGGACCGTTGCTGCGCCTGCACATCGGGCTGGAGGACCCCGCGGATCTGATGGCCGACCTGGAGCAGGGCTTCGCGCAAATGAAGCTGGCCGGCTGAGCAGCCGCGGGTTTGAATTGCGGATTCGATCCTGCTATGGTGGATAGAGAGCACCCTCAGCGGTATTCGCGTTTGCGTAGGAGAGTCGTCGTATGGCTTATGCCATAGCCCCGGAGACTATTGCCAGGACGATCTGGTGCGAAAGGAAATTTTCCTGTCTGGAGGAGGGCGGGTGCGAGAATTGCGCCAATTGCGAAATCGTGGGCGAGAATGCGATCAACGCGCTGTATTTGCGCAATCGGAAGTCGTCCTGTCCCTATTACTTCGATTTCGGCTCCGCCTATCTGTGCACCTGTCCCACGCGTTACGCGATATACAAACAGTCGGGACGTTGACGCCAGCCTGAGTCCGCAGCGCAGATTGCGGCCATGCTTATCCACAGAAATTGTGGATAATCCTGTGGACAAATCCCCAAGTGCGGCCGCTTTCGC
>JAJZUK010000069.1 GCA_021847125.1 Pseudomonadota bacterium
CGCGGCTCGATCGCTCGTCGCCGGCCGACATCAGCGAAGTCTACGTGCGCGCCCGCAATGGGTCCATGGTGCAGTTGTCCAATCTCGTCGACGTCAAAGAAGGCGTCGCGCCGCAGTCGCTCAATCACTTCCAGCGCCTGCGCGCGGTCAAGATCACCGGCACGCTTGCGCCAGGATACTCGATCGACGAAGCATTGAAAGCGTTCGACGCCGCGGCCAAGGCAACGCTGGGCGCCTCGGCACAAACGGGCCTGGACGGGCAGTCGCTGGAGTTCCGCGCTTCGGGCAGCGAAATTTATTTGGTGTTCGTCCTGTCGCTGTTTTTCATCTATTTGGTGCTTTCCGCGCAGTTCGAGAGCTTCACTGCGCCTCTCGTGATCATGTTGTCTGTGCCGCTGTCGATGACCGGCGCTCTGTTCGCGCTGTGGCTGACCGGTGGAACACTCAATATCTACAGCCAGGTGGGACTCATCACGCTGGTCGGCCTCATCACCAAGCACGGTATCCTGATTGTCGAGTTCACCAACCAGCTGCGCGCACAGGGGAAGGATATGCTTGCGGCGGTGGTTGAAGCCTCCGCCCTGCGGCTGCGGCCGATCCTGATGACCACCGGCGCAATGGTGCTGGGGGCCCTGCCCCTGGCCTATGCCTCCGGCGCCGGCGCGGAATCGCGGACGCCGATCGGCTGGGTAATCGTGGGCGGAATGTCCTTCGGTACGCTGTTGACGCTGTTTGTGGTGCCGGTAGCCTACTCCCTCCTGGCCCGCCGCGCGCACATCGAGGCCCACGGGATCGATGTGGGCCCACCCGCCGCAGCACCGAGCCCCGCACACCAGCCGGGACAAGCAGGCTGAAGCGCGATCCGGCTCAGGGATTGAGCTGGCGGTAGACGACGGTGGCGACAGTCAGCAAGCGCGCGCGGTCCATCTCAGCCGACAACGCGTAGCCTAGCTTGCCGTCTATCCAGTAGAACACGGCGACCTTGTCTTCCTGGCTGAAGCGAAACGCGGTGTCCTGCGGCTCGGCGTCCCGGCGGGACACGTACAGCGTGATGCGCTGTCCCCTGGAATCCTGATACATGAACTGCGCCACCGGCCCCTTGCCTCCAGGCAGCAGGCGCCCGCCAACCAGGTCAAACCCTTGTTGCGTGAGCAGCGGCACTTTCAGTTCGTGGCCCAGGCGCTTGGACAGCCATTTCACCAGGTGATCCTGCTGCTCCGCGCCGACCTCCACCGGGTGCCGCACTTCGGGCGCATACACCGCGTAGGCGACGGCGGCGCGGTGCGGCAGGGCGGCCAGGTCGACCATCCGGTCGGCCTGGTAGGCGCGTCCCATCCAGCCCAGGCCGAAGCTCAAGCCCATCGCTCCTGCGGCAAGCGCGTAATACGGCCAGCGGCTCTTCTGCGCCCGCGCGGCCAGCAGCCGTTGCGGCACCGGTTCGTTCAGAACCGGGTTGTAGAGCGCCCGCAGCGCCTGGTTCTGCGCGCTCCAGACGCGCACGTTCTCGGCCGCTTCGGCGTCGTGCGCGAGGTGGGCTTGCACCCGCAGGCGGCGCGCTTCATCCAGCTGGCCGTCGGCGTAGGCATGCAAGTCGGTTTCGCTGATAGTGCTCATTTGACTATTTTAAGGTTGGTTGCCGCGGGCGCCGCGGACATCAGGTCGCGCAGGCGCTCGCGACCGCGCGACAAGCGCGACATCACGGTGCCGACCGGCACGTTCAGCGCCTGACTCGCCTCGGCATAACTCAGCTGCTCCAGCCCGACCAGCAGCAGCACCTCGCGCTGCTCCGCCGGCAGGCACCTCAGCGCCGCGTCCAGATCGCGCAATTGCAGCGGGTCGGACTGCGGCGCGCTCTCGAGCGCGGCCTCGGTAACTTCGTCCAGCGCGAGTTCGCGCCGCGACTTCAACTGATTGATGAACACGTTGTGCATGATGGAGAACATCCAGGCGCGCAAATCGCTGCCGTGGCGCCATAGATGAAACTTCGTCAGCGCGCGCTCGAGCGTATCCTGAACCAGGTCATCGGCCCGGTGGCTGTCGCCCGCCAGCGCGCGCGCATAGCGCCGCAGGCGGGGTATATGCTCGGCGATCGCTGCACGGTCCATCAAGAGATGATAGCAACGACTGGCTTAGCGCGCGACGATATGCCAGACCTTGTTGACGCCATCGCCGGTCTTGTCGCCGGGTTTATGGTCCTTGATCCAGAGATACACCGGCTTGCCCTGATAGGCCCACTGCCTGGAGCCGTCGTCGCGGACCACGATAGACCAGTCGCCCGACCCGCTGTCTGCCGCTGTCGCGGCCAGCGGCGGCCAGTTCACCGCACACTGCCCGTTGCAGCTGCTCTTGCCGCTGCCGGCTGCATCTTTGTCGAAAGTGTACAGCGTCATGCCGGCGGAATTGACCAACATGCCGCCTTCGAACTTGACCGCCGTGGGCGCACCTCCCATGCTGGCGCAGGCGCCGAGCAATGTTGCCAATGCGGCTGCGGCAAATGTCTTTCTCATGCTAATTCTCCTGTGAAATGTGGGATGCTACCCAGGCTTAAACAGTCGGGCGGCCGATTCTATTCCCGCCCCGGGTGAATTCAGCCACAGGCGCCGGCCTTAAGGTTGTTTCGTTGCCGCGAAGGCTATACACTCGCCGTGAAACAGCACTCCCGGCAGCAAACTGCGCACTATCCCGTCTTTGGTCCCATGTCGCGAGAAACGATCTACGATTACGTCATAGTTGGCGCGGGCTCTGCCGGCTGCGTCCTCGCCAATCGCCTGACGGCGAGCGGGCGCCACAGGGTGCTGTTGCTCGAGGCCGGTCCACGCGATCGCGACCCCTGGATACACGTGCCGCTAGGCTACGGCAAGCTGTTCAACAAATCGTCGGTCAATTGGCGTTACAACTCGGAGCCCGAAGCGGAACTCAACGGGCGGCAGGTGTATACGCCGCGGGGAAAGGTACTCGGCGGATCATCCTCGATCAACGGGCTGGTCTATATCCGCGGCCAGCGCGAAGACTTCGATGGCTGGGGCATACCCGGCTGGGGATTCGATGATTTGCTGCCGTACTTCAAGCGCAGCGAGGACCAGAGCCGCGGCGCGGATGCCTGGCATGGCGTAGGCGGTCCGCAGGCGGTCAGCGATCTGCCCGACCGGCATGAACTGTGCGATGCGTTCATCGCCGCCGCCGGTGAAGTCGGGATTCCGCGCAACGACGATTTCAACGGCGCGGCGCAGGAAGGTGCGGGCTACTACCAGGCGACAACCAGGAATGGCCGGCGCTCGAGCACGGCAACCGGCTTCCTGCGGCCCGCCGAAAGCCGGCCGAACCTGACGGTCATGACCGGGGCGCTCGCCACGCGCGTGCTGTTCGAGGGAACGCGCGGCGTCGGCGTCGAGTACCGCCGGGGAGGCGAACTGCGGCAGGCACGGGCGGCGCGTGAAGTGCTGCTCGCCGCCGGCGCGTTCAATTCACCGCAGTTGCTGCAGCTGTCGGGGGTGGCATCGCGCGAACTGCTCGCCGCGCACGGGCTGCCGGTCGTCGCCGATCTGCCCGCGGTCGGCGAAGACCTGCAGGATCACTTCTATGCGCGCACCATCTGGCGCTGCACCCGGACCATCACCTTCAATGACGACATGGCGAGTTGGTGGCGCACCGCCGGGATAGGCTTGAAGTACCTGTTCGGACGGCGCGGACCGCTGACCGTGAGCGCCGGTTACGCCGGCGCGTTTGCGCGCACCCGACCGGAACTAGCGCGGCCCGACGTGCAATTTTATTTCATCAACTTCAGCCTGCCCAAGGCGGGCGAAAAACTGCATCCATTCTCCGCATTCACCTGCTCGATGTGCCCGCTGCGGCCGCAGGCGCGCGGTTCGGTGCGCATCCGCTCGGCCGATCCGCTATCTGCGCCGGCCATCCGCTACAATTTCCTCTCCACCGAAGACGACCGGAACACCGCGGTCGCCGGATTGAAACTGCTGCGCCGGCTGGTGCGCTCGCCCGCGATGCGGCCGTATGTCGCTGCCGAGGAATCCCCCGGCGAGCGCGTGCAAAGCGACGCAGACTGGCTGGGCTTTTGCCGCGAGGCGGGCGGCACCGTCTATCACCCGGTCGCGACCTGCCGCATGGGCACCGATGCGCGCGCGGTGACCGACCCGCGCCTGCGCGTGCGCGGGATTTCCGGCGTGCGCGTCGTGGACGCGTCCATCATGCCGGCGGTGGTGTCGGGCAATATCAACGCCGCCGTGATCGCGGTGGCCGAAAAAGGCGCCGACCTGGTGCTGGAGGATGCGTCGCGCTAACAGGGTGTTGAAAAAGAGGGCATGCCCCCTTTCATATTCCCCAAATCAGAGGCTGCCGAAAAACGCTTCCCTCCGAGACTACGTATCAGAATTCCGAATCTGCGGCAGCGGGAAGCGTTTTTCAACAGCCTGCTAACTGTTTGTTGACACCTGCGTAGGGGTTTGACACACTGGCGAAAAAGAACGACCTCCGCATCCCGTCCATTACCTGAGGAGAATTGCATGAACATAAGGCGTTATTGCGCGGGCTTTGGGTTTGCGCTGGCCCTGGCCGGCCTGGCCGTCACAGCTTATGCGCAGCAGAAGGAAATCAAGATCGGGGTGATCTACGACTACACCGGGCCGCTCGCCGCGGGCGGGTCGCTGCCGGGCGCGATGGGCACCAAGGCCGCGATCGAAATGATCAACGAGCGCGGCGGCATCGAGGGCTACAAGATAAACGCGATCTACGCCGATGCGCAGTCCAAGCCCGATGTGGCGATCAACGAAATGACGCGGTTGATCGACCAGGAAAAAGTGGATCTGATCCTCGGCGTGTTCTCCAGCGCCCACTGCGTGCCGATGGCGCAGTTGGCCGATTCCAAGAAGAAGGTGATGTGGGCCACCATCTGCGTCGCCTCCAGCGTGGTGAAAGACAAGAATTTAACCCATTTCTTCCGCGTTCAGGTCCACTCCGATCAATACGGCGAAACCTCGTGCAAGTTTCTCAACGAGATGTCCAAAGCCAAGCTGGGCAAGGACCCGAAAGACCTCAGGGTTGCGATCATTTACGAGGACGGCCCCTACGGAGCGGGCATCGGCGGCAGCAATGACGTCAATTGCCGGGCGCTGGGCATGCAGGTGGTATTGAAGGAAGGCTACTCGGCCACTGCGCCGGATTTGTCCACCCTGGTAACCAAGATGCGCCGTGCGCGCGCCGACGTGATCCTGCACACCGGCTACAACCCTGACATCACCCTGTTCTGGCGCCAGGCGCGCGAGCAGGGGCTGAAATGGTCGGCCCTGATCGGCCACGGCGCGGGCTACGCGCAGTACGACAAACTGCACTCGGCATTCGGCAAGGACGCCAACCTGATTTTCAACGTGGACCCGGCCGCCGCGCAATTGCTCGATCCCAAGACCCTGAAACCCGGACTGGGCGACGTGACCAAGGAAATGATCAAGCGCTACACCGCACAGGTGAAAGACCGCAAAGTGGACGAAGTCCCGCCGCACGTGTCGATGGGCTTCAACCACACCTACGTGTTCCTCACTGACGTGCTGCCGCGCGCGATCAAGAAATACGGCGGCGTCAGCACCGACGCGCTGCGCAAGGCGGCGCTCGACACCGACATTCCCGTGGGCGGCACGATCCAGGGCTACGGCGTGAAATTCTTTCCGCCGGGAACCCCGATGTCCGGCCAGAACGAGCGTTCCGCGATGGTGGTGATGCAGTACATCAACAACGACACCAAAATCGTGTATCCGACGGCGATCAAGACCGCGGACCCGGTGTTGCCGCTGCCGAAGGGCCACACTTACGCCCCGCAATAGGGCGGCTGCGGCTGCCGAAGTTAGCGTACCTCGGACAGACACCGGCATTGCCTCCTTGGGTGATGCCGGTATCGCTACGACTTTGCACCTAATTCCGCCTTTGCCAGCGCGTTTGCGCGCGTCGATTCGGACTCTATGCTGAGCGTCAAAGAGATCACCAAGTTTTTCGGCGGCTTCAAGGCGGTGGATCGCGTTTCTTTCGACGTGGCCGAGGGCGAAATCCTCGGGCTGATCGGGCCGAACGGGTCGGGCAAGAGCACGACCTTCAATCTGATCGCGGGCGCGCTCGCGCCCAGCGGCGGTGCTATCGAATTTCTCGGCCGCGACATCGCCGGGTCTCCGGCCAGCCACGTGGCGCAATTCGGCATCGGCCGCACCTACCAGATTCCGCGCCCGTTCAGAAAACTCTCGCTGCTGGAAAATGTCGCGCTGGCGGCGTACTACGGACAAAGCGCGCGGCCGTCGCGCGAGAAGGCCTACGCGCAGGCGCAGGAAGCGCTGGGGCTGGTGAGCCTGCCGGCGAGCGAACATGCGCGCGTCGACGGCCTGGGCGCGGCCGGCCTGAAAAAGCTCGAGCTCGCGCGCGCGCTGGCGACGCAGCCCAAGCTGCTGCTCGCCGACGAGAGCCCGGGCGGCCTCGACGAATCGGAGATGCAAGCGGCGGCGGACATGCTGGCGATGATCCGCGACCAGCGCGGCGTCACCATCATCTGGGTCGAGCACATCATGGGCGTGCTGATGCGGGTGGTCGATCG
>JAJZUK010000070.1 GCA_021847125.1 Pseudomonadota bacterium
GCGTAGGCGCGGTTCATTTCAGATATCTCCAGGACGGATTCAAGCATGACTTCGGCCAGCTTGGCAAGGTTTACTTGCCGCGCTGGCGGTAGGCGGACTACTACTTATCTAGAGAAATTCTACGCCCAGACCGCGGCCGCGCAGCCAGTCGGCGAGCGCGAGTCCGGTGCCAAACTTCCACGGCCGCAGCCGCGCCGGCGCGATCGCGCGGTAGTCGACCAGTTCCTCGTTCAGGCTGATCACGCCCGCCGCCTCGACGTGGTAGGCGATGATGAGTTCGTTCTTGCGCTCGAACGGATAGACACCGACCAGGTTCGTCGCCAGCGCGTCGAGGTCGAGTTCCTCCTTCACTTCGCGCGCCACGCCCTGCTGCGGCGACTCGCCGCGTTCGAGAAAGCCGGTGACCAGGCCGTACATGTTCTCCGGCCAGGCGCGATTGCGCGCCAGCACCACCCTGCCCTCGTGCTCGACGATCGCCGCGACCACCGGGATGGGATTGTCCCAGTGGACGTAGCCGCAATCCGGCTGCGCGCAGGCCGCACGGCTTGCGCCGCCGAGTTGGACCTGCGTCAGAGGGGCGGCACAGCGCGGACAGAAACGCACGCTCAAAGGACTGAAATCCTGCCTTGCTCGTTGTCCACCAGCACCGGCGTATCGACGTAAACGATTTCGGGCGCGTTGCCGTATTTGCCCTCGACGAAGGCTTTCCACTCGGCGGTATACACGCGCTCGGCCGACTCGCGCGACTCCCAGAGGTAGATCCCGCCGGCGCGCATTCCATCTTCGGTGAGGAAGTAGTTCTTGCGCAGCAGTCCGGGCATGTTCAGGTACTTGGGCGCGGTGCTCTGGAACGTCGCCGTCGCCTGATTCAGGCTCTGTTTCTGCGGCAGTTGGAAACTCACGATCGCTAGGACTTTGCTCATTTCGACTGCCTCCTGCGGTACTTCGGTCAATCCTGGCTGGAAAGCTTTTGCTGCACCCAGGCCTGCACCGAAGCGAGCGCAGCGGGCAGCTTGGCCGGTTCGGTGCCGCCCGCCTGGGCCATGTCGGCCCGTCCGCCGCCCTTGCCGCCGACCTGCTGGGCCACAAAATTGACCAACTCGCCGGCTTTCATTTTTCCGGTCAGATCGGACGTGATCCCGGCGATCAGGCTCACTTTGCCCGCTTCGGCCGACCCCAGGACCAGCGCCGCCGACTTGAGCTTGTCTTTCAGTTTGTCCAGGGTCTCGCGCAAGGTTTTCGCGTCGGCGCCATCGAGCGCTACGGCGAGGACTTTCACCCCTTCTACCTCGGTCGCCTGCGCCGCAAGATCGTCCCCCTGCGCCGACGCCACTTTCGATTTCAGGCGCGCAAGCTCTTTCTCCAGTGCCTTGGCGCCTTCGATGACCTGGGCAATCTTCTGGCTCAGTTCCTGCGGCTGGGCCTTGAGCACGGCCGCGGCCTCGGCCAGCCGCGCCTCCTGCTCCTGCACATAGGCCAAAGCGCCCTCGGCCGTGACC
Source organism: Pseudomonadota bacterium (assembly GCA_021847125.1). The sequence continues at coordinate 1,500 of JAJZUK010000070.1, forward strand.
GCCTCGACCCGGCGTATGCCCGCCGCCACGCCCGACTCGGACACGATCTTGAAAAAACCGATGTCGCCGGTGCGGCGCACATGCGTGCCGCCGCACAGCTCGGTGGAAAACTCGCCCATGCCGATGACCCGCACCTCGTCGCCGTATTTCTCGCCGAACAGCGCCATCGCGCCGGCCTTGATCGCATCGTCGTACTTCAGCACGCGCACCGAAACCTCGGTGTTGCGACGCACCTCGTGATTGACCAGGGCTTCCACCTCGCGCAATTGCGCCTCGGCCATCGGTTCGTTGTGCGAGAAGTCGAAGCGCGTGCGCTGGGCGTCGACCAGCGAACCCTTCTGTTGCACGTGGCCGCCGAGCACCTTGCGCAAAGCCGCATGCATCAGGTGCGTGGCCGAATGGTTCCACGCCGCGCGCGCGCGCGCCGCGCTGTCCACCGCTGCCATCACGCGGTCGCCGACACCCAGCCGACCGGCCTTGAGTTCGCCCTTGTGGCCGAACACCTCGGCCTGGATTTTCTGCGTATCTTCGACGCTGAAGCTGCCGTTTACCCCGGCCAATTCCCCCCGGTCGCCCACCTGGCCGCCGGACTCCGCGTAGAACGGTGTGCGGTCGAGCACCACCACCGCGGTCTCGCCGGCGGCGATTTCTTGCACCGACGCACCCTCCCGGTACAGGGCAACCACGGTGCCCTCGAGCGTGAGCGTGTCGTAGCCGTGAAACTCGGTCGGTCGGCCCGAATACTCCACCCCGGCAGACACCGTGAACTTGGACGCCGCGCGCGCGCGCTCGCGCTGGCGCTGCATTGCCGCCTCGAAACCGGCGTAGTCGACGCGGACATCGCGCTCGCGCGCGATGTCCGCGGTGAGATCGACCGGAAAGCCAAAGGTGTCGTAAAGCTGGAATACCGTTTCGCCGTCGAGCATTTTGTCTTCGCGCGTGAGCGCGCCCTCAAGCACCTTCATGCCGTGCTCCAGGGTCTCGGCAAAACGCTCCTCCTCGGTCTTCAGCACCCGGGTTACGCGCTCCTTGGCCCTGACCAGTTCGGGATAGGCCTCGCCCATGACGCGCGCGAGATCCTCGACCAGGCGGTGGAAGAAGGGATCGGTCTGGCCGAGTTTGTAGCCGTGGCGGATGGCGCGCCGGATGATGCGCCGGAGCACGTAGCCGCGCCCCTCGTTGCCCGGAATCACGCCGTCGACAATCAGGAAGGAGGTCGCGCGGATATGGTCGGCGATCACCTTGAGCGAATTGCTCGCCAGATCCTTCACATGGGTCTCGCGCGCCGCCGCCTTGATCAGGTCCTGGAACAGGTCGATTTCGTAGTTGGAGTGCACGCCCTGCATCACCGCAGCGATGCGCTCCAGGCCCATGCCGGTGTCCACCGAGGGCTTGGGCAGGGGGTGCAGCTTGCCTGCGTCGTCCCGGTTGTATTGCATGAACACCAGGTTCCAGATTTCGATATAGCGGTCACCGTCCGCATCGGGCGAGCCCGGCGGGCCGCCCGGGATGCCGGGGCCGTGATCGTAGAAGATCTCGCTGCACGGCCCGCAGGGGCCGGTTTCGCCCATTTGCCAGAAATTGTCCGAACCGCCGCCGGGTTTGTCGCCGATGCGCGCGATGCGCGCCTTGGGCACTTTGATTTCGTCGGCCCAGATGGCGTAGGCCTCGTCGTCGGTCTGGTACACGGTGATCCACAGTTTGTCCTTGGGCAGCCGGTACACCTGGGTGAGCAGATCCCAGGCGTAGTGGATGGCGTCGCGCTTGAAATAGTCGCCAAAGGAAAAATTGCCCAGCATCTCGAAAAACGTATGGTGGCGCGCGGTATAACCTACATTCTCCAGGTCGTTGTGCTTGCCGCCTGCGCGCACGCTTCTTTGCGATGTGGTGGCGCGCGTGTACGCCCGCGGTTCCTTGCCCAGGAACACGTCCTTGAACTGCACCATGCCCGAGTTGGTGAACAACAGCGTGGGGTCGTTGCCCGGCACCAGCGGGCTGGAGGCCACCATGGCGTGCCCGCGTTGGGCAAAAAATTCCAGGAACTTGCTGCGGATTTCTGCTGATTTCATAAATTTCGCTTCGGCCCGGGCACGAGACACCCGCGAGTCCAGCTTCTAGAGGGAAAGGGTTGAATTTTCACCTGAATCAGGCATACATGCAAATGCCGGCACCGTGCCGCGTCTGCCGCAGACCGCAGCCAAATGCGGATCTACGCGTTCAGCCCAAGCTGACGCCGAGCAGCTTGCCTATGGCGTAGGTCAATCCGCCCGCCGCGGCACCGATGGTCAGCATGCGCAGACCGTCGCGCAGCGCGCTTCTGCCGGTGAACAGGCTGATGGCAGCGCCGATTGCAAACAGAGCCAGCGCGGTGAGGCCGATCGACACTGGAAGCGCCCTGCTTCCGGCTAGCGCGAAGAACGGCAGCAGCGGCACCAGCGCGCCGGCGGCGAACGAGAGGAAGGAAAAGACCGCCACGCCCCAGGGCGAGCCCAGTTCGTCCGGATTCAGGCCCAGTTCCTCGCGCGCCAGCGTATCGAGCGCTTTCGCAGGATCGGCAATGATGGCCTTGGCCAGCTTTTGCGCATCCTCGCGCGACAAGCCGCGTGCCGCGTAAATCAGGGCCAGTTCCTCGGCTTCCTCCTCCGGGTACTGCGCGAGTTCGTCGCGCTCCAGGCCGATCTGATGCTCGAACATTTCGCGCTGCGAGCGGACCGACACGTACTCGCCTGCGGCCATCGAAAACGCGCCGGCCAGAAGTCCGGCCACGCCGGAGAGGAGAATAATGGAATTGTTGGCCGACGCCCCGGCCACGCCGAGGATCAAGCTGGCATTCGACACCAGACCATCGTTGACACCGAACACCGCGGCGCGCAGATTGCCGCCGCCGCTGACACCGCGGTGGCGTTTGCCCACTTCTTCCAGCGTCGTCGGCAGCGGATGACCCGGCGCGGCGTGCGAATAGACGGACAAGCCGCGCACCTTCATCGCCACCAGCACCGCGCGCAGCGGGCGCGGGCCGTGACGGCGCACCAGCGCGGCGACCATGCGCGCACGCAGGTCGGGCACGAACTCAGGGACGGCGGCACCCGACTGGCGGGCCCAGATTCCCGCCTGGTTATCGGCTTCGGCGGCAAGCCCGCTGAACAGCGCGGCGCGCGGCGTCCCGGCCTCGGCTTCGGCCATGGCGCGATAGAGGTAGGCCGAGCGCTTTTCCTCGTGCCAGCCTTCGGCAGCATGTTCGCCAACGGACATCAGTCCAGATTCCCCGCTTTGAGGATCTGGCGCACGGCTTCGGCGGAGAATCCGCGCCCGGCGAGGAAACGCATCTGCCGGCCGCGCTCGGCCGCATTCTGCGGCAGCACGCCAAACTTCTTCTCCCAGGCGGCGCGGCAGTTGTCCAGTTCCCGTGTAAGCGCCTGTTCCACCGTACGCTCGACAACTTCGTCCGACACGCCGCGGCTCCTGAGGTCGTACTCCAATTTGCGGCTGCCGAATTTGCGCGCCAGCGTGTTGGCGCGAGCCTCGGCGAATCGCTCCTCGGACAGCCAGCCGCGCGCGGCGAGCGCGTCCAGCAACTTCTCTATCTGCTCGGGAGATTCGGCATGCGGGGAGAGCTTGCGCGTCATTTCGGCGCGAGTATGCTCCCGCCGCGCGAGCATGGCTAGTGCACGCTCGCGCAGCGGGGTTTCCCTTTTCACCATTGTCCCGCGTCGACCGTCAGCAGCCGACTCGACAAAGGATACGAAAGGGAAGCATGCCTCCATTGTCCCGCAGAACAACGCTTTTCTCCCTCAGGAGACTGGCTGCTTAATTTGAGCGAGTAATATATTTGTATCCCTCACGGCAGAGGTGAAGGCTTGAGGGTTGGCTCGCGAAGATAAAGTTCATCAAGCAATGCTTTGAAGAACGCAGCGCCGGCGGCGTCTGCCGCGCCAGGGTCCACCACGCGCTGCCCAGCGGGATTTCTACTATCTATGCGAATAAGCCATGCGCCTTCGATAAGCCCTTGGTTCCAAAGCGGCGCTCGCCGAATGGATATCTTGCGAAGGTTGGACTCGAAGTGATCAATCCATGTACCACCGCCCCGATGCGAGGTGTTTTCCTTCTCATCCATGATAACGATATAGCCGATGACAAGTTCTGGCGAAAGCTGTTGAACGTTCGCCACTTCGCCCATGAGGTCATCAAGTCGATTGGGAATCACGCCGCTGAAGTTTTTTAATATCGATTTCAGGGAAATGAGAAGGCGGGGCTTACCGGCTAGGACGTAGGCAAGATCCCAGTCTTTTTGACGCCCAAGCCCGCGGATTCCGACCTCATCTGCCTTGCCTCCGCGCAACCCGGGCAGTCCGGCGCGATTAAACGCTTCTATGCAATACGTCGCAAGACTATTCAGCCGGCCGGAATCCTGCGTCCGGCGGCTGAGTAGATTGTCAACGGCATCTGAAAGGCTAAGAGGCATTAGAACAGTTCGGCGTTGATGGCGCCGCAAATGCGCGCTTGCTCCGCCTCAGCGGTAATGCGTTCGCATGCCTGCTTAAAATATTTAGGCTCGATTTCATTGCCAACTGAATTTCGTCCTGCGCGAATCGCGGCCACTGTCGTTGACCCGATGCCGAGGAACGGATCGAGGACAATATCCCCGGCGAACGAAAACATCCGAATAAGCCGTTCCGCCAATTCCACGGGATACGGCGCCGGGTGCCCGGTGCGGGTGGATGCCCCGTTCAGATCACTCCAAAATGGCGAGAACCACGCCTGCATTTCCTCCTTAGTCAGCATTGAGAGTGCCTTCTGCATCATGCTGGTCGTCCGGTATTCGCCGCCCTTGCGCATGAACAGAATGTATTCAACGTCATTCTTCACAACAGCGCCCGGCTGGTAAGGCTTTCCGTAAAATCCAGCGCCATTGCCTTTTGCCTCCGTTGCGCCATTCGAAATTTTATGCCACAGGATCGGCGTCAGACAGTCCAATCCGAGACTTCTTGCTCGCACTTGAATATCGGCGTGCAACGGCATGATCCGGTGCCGACCGTCTCGCTTGCGAGGGATGCATACGTCGCCTACAACGCAGCAT
>JAJZUK010000071.1 GCA_021847125.1 Pseudomonadota bacterium
ACGACCTGCTCGGCCTGGGACGCGGGCACCAGAACATCGCATTCCGCCCCCAGTACCAGCAGCGGCGGGCAGCGTTCGCGCCGCAGATGCGGCAGGTCGAAAAAAGTCATGTCCCACATCGCGCGCTGGGATTCCGGCTGCATGCGACGGTAACAGGCGCGCAGCTTTTCCACCTCGACCGGATGGGCGAAGAGCACCTGCTGCAAGGCGTCCAGCGAAACCCGGCCGTGGTGCATCATGGCGTTCACGTCCGAGAACAGGCGTGGATTGGAAAACGCCAGCGCAAGCGAAGACGACACCAGGCCCTGCGGCGGCACCGACGCCATAAGCACAACCCCGGGAGCCGGGGCGCGCTCGAGATATTTCTGCACCACGAATCCTCCCATGGAATGACCGACGAGTATCGGCTCGCCGCCGATGGTGCGCACGGCCTGTTCGAGATCGCCCACATAGTCGTCGATCGAAAGCCAGTCCAGACGCTCGCGTCCTGGGCTGCCGCCGTGACCGCTCAGGCTTAGGGCGCAGGCGCGAAAACCCTGCTGGGCGAAATAGGGCAGGAAATACTCAGCCCAGCACCAGGCCCCGGCAAAAGCGCCGTGCACGAACAGGAGCGGCCGCGCGCCGCCGCGTTTCCTGCCTTTTGCGGGCGGGCTGGCCTCGATGATTTCCAGCTGGTCCGCGGCTTTCGAGCCGGCGGGCGCGCCCATCGCGTTCCCGGCGCCTAGGCCGGAATCGCCATGCCGCGCTGCACTGCGGGGCGCGCGCCGATGGCGTCGTACCAGCGCTTGACGTTCGGAAAATCAGCGAGCTCGGTCTGGTGCCACTCGTGCCGCGCCACCCAGGGATAGGTCGCGATGTCGGCAATGGAGTATTCGCCGGCCAGATACGCGGCTTCGCCCAGACGCCGGTCCAACACGCCGTAGAGGCGGTCTTTCTCTTTGGAATAGCGCCCGATCGCATACGGCACCTGCTCCTTGGCCGCGCGCAGGAAATGGTGCACCTGGCCGAACATCGGCCCGACCCCGGCCATCTGGAACATCAGCCACTGCAAGGCGAGGTACTTGCCCCGGTCGGACGCGGGCAGCAACCGGCCGGTCTTGCCCGCGAGGTAGACCAGGATCGCGCCCGATTCGAACAGGGTGACGGGCTTTCCGTCCGGGCCTTCGGAATCGACCAGGGCGGGGATCTTTCCGTTCGGGTTGAGCGCGAGAAACTGCGGGGTGAACTGCTCGCCCTTGCCGATGTCGATGGCGTGCGTGTTGTAGCCGAGGCCGCATTCCTCGAGCATCACCGAAACCTTGCGGCCATTGGGCGTTTTCCAAGTGTACAGATCGATCATTTTTTCCCCGCTTTCGTTCGTTCTTGTCGCGGGCAGTTTACAATGATTCGATGCTGAAGTGGCTTCTGACCCTGATCGTCGCGCTGGCCGTGTTGACCTTGTGTTCGCCCTGGCTGAGGAAATACGGACTCGGACGGCTGCCCGGCGACATCACCCTGCGACGCCGGGGCCGGGACTATTACCTGCCTTTCACCACCACCATCCTGCTGTCGCTCGCGCTGACCCTGCTAGGTCGCTTGATCTGAGCATTGACCGGGCGCAGGGCGCCGCCGCGCGTTCTCCCCCGAGCGCCCGCTTGCGCTAGGCGCCGGCCGGCGCGGTGTCCTTGCGGCCGCGCCTGGCTTCGCGATAGGCGCGCAGTTCGTCCCGGGTCAGCCTGCCGTCCCGGTCGAGATCGATGCGATCGAATTTCTGCGCCAGCCGCGGCGCATGCTTTTCGGCCTCCGCGCGGCTGATGGCGCCATCGCCGTCGGCGTCCGCGTGGCGGAAGCGATCGGCGGCCTTCGACTGGCGCTCGCCCCGGTGCGCCTTTTTCCATGCGCTGAACTCGTCGCGCGAAAGCCGGCCGTCCTTGTTGCTGTCCATGCTGTCGAACTTGCCCGCGAGGCGCGGCATGGCCTGGTCGAATTCGGCGCGCGACAGACTGCCGTCGGCGTTGGCGTCTGCCTTGCTGAAATGCGTTGCCGTTCGCGGGGGCTTTGCGCCTGCGGTGTTGTCCGCCGCAAGACCGGCGGCAGGAATCAGGATAAGGGCGGCGATCAGACTGCGCTTGAACATGGCTATCCTCCAATAATGAACCTAGGCAAGACCAATAACGCGGCCCCGGCGCTGCAGCCTACCGCGGCAACAAACTGTTACAAGAGGGAGCCGCCGGACACTGTGGCGCCGGGGAGGCGCAGAACCAAAATCCGGACCGCGGGCCGGTTGCGTTCGGCTAGAATTCCGCTTGGGCGCACGCACCTGCGCACACCCTGGATACCAAAAGGAGTTTCACATGAATTCCGGACATGCAACTGAATTGTCCATTCTTCAAATCACAGCATCGCTTGCTGTCTATATGCTGAACGCGAAGAAGCAACCTTAGCCGGACCACCGAATGGGACACGCCGATGTTTGAATGGATCGCAAGCCCCGAGGCATGGATAGCGTTGGCCACGCTGACCGCGCTGGAGATCGTATTGGGCATCGACAACATTATTTTTCTCTCGATTCTGGTGGGCCGCCTGCCCCAGAATCAGCGCGCTTTCGCGAGAAAGATCGGCCTGGGTCTCGCCATGATTGCGCGCCTGGCTTTGTTATTCTCCATTTCCTGGGTAATGGGACTCACCGAACCGTGGTTCACGCTGTGGAACCAGGCGATTTCGGGGCGCGATCTCGTGTTGATCGGAGGCGGCCTGTTTCTTCTGTTCAAGGCGACGCATGAAATCCATAACAGCCTGGAAGGACTGGAAGACCGCGGCACTCCGGTCGTTGCCGCCAGCCTGGGAATGGTGCTGGCACAGATCGCAGTTCTGGATGTGGTGTTTTCGCTGGATTCGGTCATCACGGCTGTCGGACTGGTCGAGCACGTTTCCATCATGGCAATCGCCATCGTTCTCGCGGTTGCGGTCATGCTGATGGCGGCGAAGTCCATAGGGGATTTTGTCGACGAGCACCCCACGATCAAGATGCTCGCGCTTTCGTTTCTGATCCTGGTCGGCGCCACGCTGACGGCCGAGGGATTCGATGTGCACGTTCCGAAGGGTTACATCTATTTTGCGATGGCCTTTTCCGTCGCCGTGGAGATGCTCAATATCCGCATGCGCAAAGCGCGGATCGAGCCGGTCAGACTGCACAAGCGCTTGCGCGATACGGACGCCGGCTAGCCGAAACGGCGCGCCTGCAAGCCGCGCCGTTTCTCGCGACCCGCGACATCGGATTTCATGCCGGTGCATCCTGCGGCGGCAAACCTAACCTGGACCGAGCGCGGACTTCACCGCGGCCATACGGGCCGCGCGCAGCCGCGCAGCGATCTTGTGCGGCTCGGATACGCTTGCCGCGATGGCGCCGGCGTCGATGTCGCGCGCGGCGCGCAGCGCCTCGAGCAGGCGAGCCGAAGCAGCAATGCTGCGCGCGCGGCCGACATCACAGCTCACGGCCGCCTGCAACAGCAGACCGAAGCGCGCCGGCCGGCGCCAGGCGTCGCAGGACTGGAGCAAGGCGACAATCGCGCCGGCGTCGAGCTTCGCACCGAGGGCGGCTTGCTCGCGGTGGCGCAACGCGAGCACGGCCAGGTCGCGCGCGTCGGCGGGCGCGCGCAGGCGTGAACTCATGCGGCGCAAGCCGGGCTCGGGCTCGTCGAGGACGGCGAGCGCGCAGGCAAGCACCGCGTAGCGCACTTCCAGCACCTGGCCCTGCCCGGCGGCGTAGTCGAGCGCGCGCTGCGAGCGCGCATACTGCGCGCGGTCGGCCCAGGCCGCGTCCAGCTCCGGCGACACGCGCTCGAGCGCGCCGCAGCGCCGCAGCAAGGCGAACATTCGCGACGGCGCCGCCTCCATCAGTCCGACGGCCAGTTCCTGCCATACGCGCTCGGCCACCAGGGCGTCGGCTTCGCCGGCCTCGACCATGGCGCGCATCAGGCGCAGCGTGGCCGGCGCCACTTTGAAACCGAAGCGCGCGGCGAAGCGCGCCACGCGCAGGATGCGCACCGGGTCTTCGGCAAATGCCGGGCTCACGTGGCGCAGCACGCCGCGCTTCAGATCGGCCGCGCCGCCATAGGGGTCGATCAGTCGTCCCTGCTGGTCGCGGGCGATGGCGTTGATGGTCAGGTCGCGCCGCGACAAGTCCTCCTCCAGCGTCACATCGGGCGCGGCATGGACCTGGAAACCCCTGTAGCCGCGCGCCGTCTTGCGCTCGGTGCGCGCCAGCGCGTATTCCTCGTGCGTCCTGGGGTGCAGGAACACCGGAAAATCCTTGCCCACCGGCTTGTAGCCGAGGCGGATCATGTCGTCGGGGGTGGCGCCGACCACGACAAAATCGCGGTCTTTGACCGGAAGTCCGAGAAGTTCGTCGCGAACCGCGCCGCCGACCGCGTAAATCTTCACCGGGAGCCTGTTAAGGGGCCGGCCCGGGCTTACGCATAAGGCTCGTCGGCGCGCACGAACTCGGTTTCGCGGCGCGCCTGCGCCATCCAGTCCTGCACCGCGGGAAGCGCCAGCAGCGCGTCGGCGTAGCGCTGCGCCACCGGCGGCAATGGGACGGCGTAGGTCAGGAAGCGCGTGGCCACCGGCGCATAAAACGCGTCGGCGACACCGAATTGCCCGAACAGCAGCTCCCCGCCCGCGCCGTGCCGCGCGCGGCAGGATTCCCAGATTTCCACAATGCGATCGATGTCGGGCTGCACCTCCGGGCTCATGCCCTTGCCCGGCAGCGACGCCCGAATGTTCATCGGCATGGCGCCGCGCAGCTTGCGAAAACCGGCGTGCATTTCGGCGCAGACGGAACGCGCGATCTGGCGCGCGCGCGCATCGGCCGGCCACAGTCGCTTTTCCGGAAACATCTCGGCCACCGTTTCGCAGATGGCGAGAGAATCCCACACCGGTTCCGTGCCAATGGCCAGCACCGGCACCTGGCGCGTCGGCGAGTAGGGCTCTATGCCGCGCACCTTGCCCGTATCGCTGAACTTGAGCTGGATTTCCTCGAACGCGATGCCGGCCTGCGTCAGCAGCACCCAGGGCCGCATCGACCAGGACGAGTAGTTCTTGTTGGCGATTGCGAGCTTGAGCGGCTTCACGCTACGCGCGTCTTTCTGCCGGCGTAAGCTCGCAGGAGGCTGAAGCGCGAGCGCACGTAAGTCCCCCGCAGGTAGACCGGCGCCACCGCCTCCATGGCGGCGGGCCGGATGCCGAACGGAAAAGGCGCGGCGCTGGTGCTGGCCAGCGACATCGACAGCACATTGTCCCGGCTCATGAACTTGCCCGGCAGCCACTCCATGATCCAGGCCTGCAGCATGGAATACTTGGGACTGAGGCCGATGACGGGTCGCGCATGGCCGCTCGCGCGGCCGGCGAATTTGACCAGCTCGCGCAGGGTGTAGACTTTCGGCCCGCACAGATCGTAGCTCTTGCCGAAGCTGTCGCGCTCGGAGAGCGCCTGGACCATGGCGCGCGCCACGTCTTCGACGTAGACCGGCTGGAATTTCGCCTCGGGACAGGCGAGCAGCACCAGCGGCAGAAAGCGCTGCATCAGGGCGAACAGGTTGAGGAAGCGGTCTTCCGGGCCGAACACCACCGAGGGGCGGAACACCGTGATCGCCAGCCGCTTGCCCTCGGCGAACATCCAGTTCTCGCCGTCACCCTTGGAACGCAGGTAGGCGCTGGGCCCCTTGCTCGACGCATTCAGCGCGCTCATGTGCAGCAGGCGCGGAATATGCAAATGCTCGCACGCCGCCGCGAGATCGCGCGGCAACTCGGCATGCACGCGCCGGAAATCGACGCCGTAGGGCTCGCCCGGCCGGCTCTGCAGCACGCCCACCAGATTGATCACGGCGTCGCAGCCGCGCAATACGGCGGCGAGCTGCGCCGGATCGCGCACGTCCGTCTGAACCACCTCCACCGTGGGCAGCATGAGCAGATGCTTGGCGCGTTCGCGCCGGCGCGTGGTCACGACCACCCGCTTGCCCTGCTCTGCCAGCAGGCGCACCACATGGCGGCCGATAAAGCCGCTGCCGCCGAGGACGGCGACGCGTTCCAGTTTCATTGCGGTTCTCCTTGGGCGGCCTCGCGCTGCGCCACGAGGCGATCGCCGCCACCGCCGCGCGGCGCGATGACGCCGAGGCGCGCCTTCAGGGTGCGCGCCGGCCCGCCGAGGATGGCTGCGTAATACATGGTGTTGTTCATCACTTTCTTGACGTAATCCCGGGTTTCGTTGAACGGTATGGTTTCGGCGTAAATCGCGCCTTCCAGGGCGCGGGTATCGCGCCATTTGCGCGCCCGTCCCGGCCCCGCATTATAAGCCGCGGCCGCCAGCACCGGATTGCCGTCGAGGTGGTCGAGCACGTGGCGCAGATAGTAGGTGCCCAAAGCCGCGTTGACGCCGGCGTCGGTCACCCGCGCCCAGGAATAATCCTGCATGCCCATGCGGTGCGCC
>JAJZUK010000072.1 GCA_021847125.1 Pseudomonadota bacterium
TCCGGGCCGATCAAGTACTACTACATCCTGCTGGCCCTGCTGCTGCTCGCCATCGTGGTCAACCTGCGGCTGCAGCACTCGCGCATCGGCCGCGCCTGGGAGGCGATACGCGAGGACGAAACCGCGGCGCGGGCGATGGGCATCAACACCACCCGCATCAAGCTGCTCGCGTTCGCCATGGGCGCCTCGTTCGGCGGCATCGCCGGCGGCATGTTTGCCGCGATCCAGGGTTTCATCAGCCCGGAGAGCTTCGTTCTGGTCGAATCCGTCATGGTGTTGTCCATGGTGGTACTGGGCGGCATGGGCAATATCTGGGGAGTGGTATTGGGTGCGGTGCTGCTTTCTTTCGTGCCTGAATTGCTGCGCTATACGGTCGAGCCGCTGCAGAAATCGCTGTTCGGCAGATCGATCGTAGAACCCGAGGTGATCCGCATGCTGCTGTTCGGGTTGGCCCTGGTCCTGATGATGCTGTACCGGCCGGCGGGACTGCTGCCCTCGGCGGTCAGAAAACGCGAGCTGGCGAAACCCGACGAGGGGGCTGCCGCGTGACTAGCGCCCTGCTCGAGTGTGCGGGCCTGGACAAGCGCTTCGGCGGCGTGCTGGCTCTGGCCGAGGTTGGGTTCAGCATCCGTCGCGGCGAGATCTATGGCCTGATCGGCCCCAACGGCGCGGGCAAGACCACGCTGTTCAACACGCTCACCGGCATCTACCCCTGCGACGCGGGAGGCTTCACTTTTGCCGGCGCGCCGCTCGCGGGCTTGCGGCCGGATCAGATCGCGGCGCGCGGCATCGCGCGCACGTTCCAGAATATCCGCCTGTTCGGCAATCTGTCCGCGCTGGACAACGTGATGATAGGACGCCACGTGCGCACGCGCGCCGGCGTGTTCGGCGCAATTCTGCGCACGCGCGCCACGCTGGAAGAGGAGCGGCAGATCGAACGGCGCGCGCTGGAACTGCTCGGCTATGTGGGCATTGCGGCGCGCGCCAACCATGTGTCCCGGCAGCTGCCCTATGGTGACCAGCGGCGGCTGGAGATCGCGCGCGCCCTCGCCACCGAGCCGCAACTGCTGGCGCTGGACGAGCCGGCCGCCGGCATGAACGCCACCGAAACGCTGGAGCTGAAGAAGCTGCTCGAGCGCGTGCGCGCCGATGGCACGACCATCCTGTTGATCGAGCATGATATGAAACTGGTGATGGGACTGTGCGACCGCGTGCTGGTGCTCGACTACGGACGAAGAATCGCCGAAGGCCCGCCGCGCGAGGTGCAGCGCGATCCGCGCGTCATCGAGGCGTATCTCGGCAGCACTCCCGCAGACGGCGCGGCGACGCCATGACTCTGCTGGAACTGCAACACCTCGAGGTCTCCTATGGCGGCATCAAGGCGGTCAAGGGTATCGATCTCAACGTCGCCAAAGGCGAGCTGGTGTGCCTGATAGGCACCAACGGCGCGGGCAAGACCACCACCCTCAAGGCCATCGCGGGTTTGTTGCCGGTGGCGGCGCAGGCGATCCGCTATGACGGCGCACCGATAGGCGGTGTGCGCTCGTTCGAACTGGTGCGCCGCGGCCTGGCCCTGGTACCCGAGGGGCGCGGCGTGTTCGGCCAGCTCACGGTCGAGGAAAATCTCGCCATGGGCGCCTATGTGCGCAGCGATGCCGCGGCGGTGAGGCTGGATCTGGAGCGCGTATTCAGCCTGTTCCCGCGGCTGGGCGAGCGGCGCGGCCAGTCGGCCGGTACGCTCTCCGGCGGCGAGCAGCAGATGCTGGCCATCGGCCGTGCGCTGATGAGCCGGCCGAAGCTGCTGTTGCTGGACGAGCCCAGCATGGGGCTAGCGCCGCTGATAGTGCAGAAGATATTCGAAACGATCGTTGCGGTGGCGCAGGAAGGCGTGACTGTACTTCTGGTGGAGCAGAACGCGAGGCTGGCGCTGGAGGTCAGCAGTCGCGGCTATGTCATGGAAACCGGCTTGATCACGCTGTCGGGGCCGGCGCGCGAACTGCTTATCGATCCGAAAGTGCGCGCTGCGTATCTGGGGGAAGGCAATTGAACGCGCCGGCCCGAGCTCACTTCACCTGCGCCAAATCGGCCTCGGTCGTAAACGAGTCGGCAAAAAACTCTTCCGCCGGCAGTGCGCACAGCGCGCTGAAATCGCGCCGCGCCGCTTCTATCACCACCGGCGCGCCGCAGGCATAGACCTGGTGCCCGGAGAGATCGGGAAAATCCTCGATGACGGCGCGATGGACGAAACCGGCGCGCCCGGTCCAGGCGTCCTCCGGCAGGGCGTCGGACACCACCGGCACGTAGCGGAACTGGGGGTGCTGCGCGGCCCAGCTTCGGGCGAGTTCGTCCAGGTACAGATCGCGCGGGCGGCGGCCGCCCCAGTACAGGGTCATGGGCCGTGTGATGCCCTTGTAGAGCGCATGCTCCACGATCGCCTTGATCGGCGCGAAACCGGTGCCGCTGGCAAGCAGCACTATCGGTTTCTCGCTGTCCTCGCGCAGAAAGAAAGTGCCGTGCGGGCCTTCGAAGCGCAGGATGTCGCGGGTTTTCATTTTTTCGAACACATGGTCGGTGAACAGGCCGCCTGCCATATGGCGCACGTGGATCTGCAGCAGCGCGTCCTCATGCGGGGCATTGGCCATGGAATAGCTGCGGCGCTTGCCGTCCTTGAGCAGGAACTCGATATATTGTCCGGCCAGGTATTGCAGGCGCTCGTTTGCCGGAAGCTTGAGGGAAATCACCGCCACGTCCGGCGCGGGCTTGTCGATAGTCTGCACGCGGCATGGCAGGATCTTGACCTGCTGGTCCTTGATCGCCCCGATTTCGCGGCACTCGATGACAATGTCGCTCAAGGGGCGCGCGACGCAGAACAGCGCCAGGCCATTCGCCTGCTCGGCAGCCGTGAGAGCGGTATCGGCATGCTTGCCATAATCGATGTCGCCCTCCAGCAGCTTGCCCTTGCAGCTGCCGCAGGCGCCGTTGCGGCAGCCGTAGGCAAGGCCGAAACCTTCGCGCAAGGCGGCGACCAGCACGGTCTCCTCGGGCTGTACCTGGAAGCTATGGCCGCTGGGGCGGATGGTGACCTGATGGGACATTGTCGTAACTACGGCGCTAAGTGCAGGTACAATTTTACTATGAAGAAGCTGCTCATCGTCGGCTGCGGCGATATCGCGTTGCGCGCGTTGCCGCAACTCGCGCGCAATTACCAGGTGTTCGGCCTGGTGCGCGCTGCCGGCCAGGCCGAGCGCATTGCCGCCCTGGGCGCGACCCCGCTACAGGGCGACCTGGACCTTCCGGCCAGCCTGCAGCCCCTGGCCCTGGGCGCGGACCTGGTATTGCATCTGGCGCCGCCGGATGAAAGCGGCGAGGCAGACCAGCGCAGCGCCAATCTGATCGCCGCGCTTTCGCCGCGGCCGCCCGAGCGCCTGGTCTACATCAGCACCAGCGGCGTGTACGGCGATTGCGGCGGTGCCTGGGTGGACGAAGACCGGCCGATGGCACCGCAATCCCCGCGCGGCGCGCGGCGGGCCGATGCGGAGCGCAGGCTCATCGCCTGGGGCCAGCGCAGCGGCGTCGCGGTGATAGTGCTGCGCGTGCCCGGGATCTACGCGGCCGAGCGCCTGCCGCTGACGCAGTTGAAGCGCGGCGCGCCGGTGTTGCGCGCCGAGGATGACGTCTATACCAATCACATACACGCCGACGACCTCGCCGGCATCTGTGCGACGGCGCTCGAACGCGGCGCGGCCGGCCGCATATACAATGCGAGCGACGACAGCGAGATGAAAATGGGCGACTACTTCGATTTGGTGGCCGATCGCTCCGGTCTGCCCCGGCCGCCGCGGATCACCCGCGCGGCGGCAGAGGCGGGCGCCATTTCGCCGGGGCTGTTGTCTTTTATGAGCGAATCGCGCCGCCTGGTCAATACGCGCATGAAAGCCGAACTGGGCGTGCGACTGCGCTACCCGAGCGTGTATGAGGGTGTGCCGCAATCCGTGGTGAAATGAAATTCGACTGAACACATGGACGGCCTGCTGGTCATCACCCATCTGCCCGACCGCGCCAGTGCGCAAAAGCTTGCGGCGCTGCTCATAGAGCGGCGCCTGGCCGCCTGCGTGAATCTGCTTGCGCCCTGCGACTCGATATACCGCTGGCGCGGGGAAATCCAGCACGACGCAGAGCATCCACTGCTGATCAAGACCGCCGGGGACCGCTACGCCGAGCTGGAAGCGGCGATCCGCGCCAACCATCCGTATGAACTCCCGGAGATAATAGCGGTCACAATAAACCAGGGCCTGCCGGCCTATTTGCAGTGGATAGCGTCCGAAACGCGCACCGACACGCCCGCCTGACCCCATAATCCCGCCATGCGATCCAACCTGTATCGAATTTTCGCCTTGCTGCTCGCGTTTTCCCTGCATGGGATCGCCGCTGCGCAGGAACTGCTGCCACCCGAAGTGGCGTTCAAGTTTTCGGCGCGGGCGCTGGACGCCGATACGCTGGAGGTCAGCTATCAGATCGCCAAGGGCTATTATCTATACCGCGACAAGTTCAAGTTCGCCGCGGAACCCGAAACGATAAAGCTGGGCGCGGCGCAGTTCCCCCCGGGCGACGTGCACAACGACGAATTTTTCGGAAAAGTCGAGACCTATCGCAAGGAGTTGCGGATTCGCCTGCCGATCACGCGCAGCGCATCCGCCGACCGGCTCACGCTGGCCGTTACCTCCCAGGGCTGCGCCGACGTGGGCGTGTGCTACGTGCCGCAACTGCAAAAGGCGGTCATCGAGCTTCCCGCAGCGGGCAGTAGCCCGGTCTCATCGGCCGCCCCGGCCGCGAATTCGCGCGGAAACGGCCCGGATGGCGCTATCGGAGAAGAGGCGCGGTTTGAGCGCCTGCTCGCCTCGGGCAGCCTTTGGCTGATCGCCGCGGCATTTTTCGGCGCGGGCATACTGCTGACGTTCACGCCCTGCGTGCTGCCCATGATTCCGATACTGTCGGGCATCATCGTCGGCGAAGGCCGCAATGCCACGCGCACGCGCGCGTTTAGCCTGTCCTTCGCCTACGTCCTGGGCATGTCGGTTACCTATACCGGGATCGGCGTCGGCGCGGCGCTGTCGGGCAATCTTCTGTCGGCGGCGCTGCAGAATTCCTGGGTGTTGTCCGCTTTTGCCCTGGTATTCGTGGTGTTGTCGCTATCGATGTTCGGTTTCTACGAATTGCAGCTGCCGGCCGGGTTTCACACTCGAATGACCAAGGCGAGCAACCGCTTCAAGGGCGGACACCTGGGCGCGGTGGTGTTGATGGGGGTGCTCTCGGCCGCCATCGTCAGCCCCTGCGTGGCTGCGCCGCTGGCCGGCGCCCTGCTCTACATCAGCCAGACGCGCGACGTGGTGCTGGGTGGCACCGCGCTATTCGCCATGTCCATAGGCATGGGCGTGCCTTTGATCCTGGTCGGTGTGTTCGAGGGCGCGTTCCTGCCCAAGTCCGGCCACTGGATGCGGTCGGTGAAGCATTTTTTCGGCGTGCTGCTGCTCGCGCTCGCGATCTGGATCGTTACGCCGGTGCTGCCGGTGGCCGCGCAGATGCTCGCCTGGGCGGCGCTGTTGATCGGGTCGGCCATGGTGCTGCGCGCGATCGATCCCCTGCCTGCGGATTCCGGTGCATACACGCGCCTGTGGAAAGGCGTGGGTTTTCTCGCACTTCTGGCCGGTGCCGCTCTGGCCATCGGTGTGCTCGCCGGCAGCCGCGACGTGCTGCGGCCGCTTGCCGGGATAGTGGCCGGCGGCCAGCGCGGGGCACAGGCAGCGCAGTTCACCGGCGTGAGGAACCTCGCCGAACTCGAGGCGAAGCTCCAGGTGCCCGGCAGGCCGGTGATGCTCGATTTCTACGCCGACTGGTGCGTGTCGTGCAAGGAAATGGAGGCCTTCACCTTTACCGACGCGCGGGTGAAGACAAAAATGGAACAAATGCTGTTATTGCGCGCGGATGTCACCGCCAATTCGCCCGAGGACAAGGCATTGCTAAAGCGCTTCAGCCTGTTCGGGCCTCCGGGCATCATTTTTTTCGACCGACTAGGCAGGGAGGTGCAGGGCCTGCGGGTGATCGGCTACGAATCGGCGGACGTTTTCCTCGCCACGCTCAACCGCGCCGCCGCGCTTTGATTTCGGGTGAGTGCGCCGACGGGATGGGGCGGATTTTGTTGCAAGTGTGATTGTCGAAGCTCCGAGGTATCCTCCCGCGCCGGCCGAGCAGGTGCATGGTCTTTGCGCGCTGCGCGCGCCAACCGTGCTTTTGATACGGATACAAAGCGCATCCGTATCAAAAGC
>JAJZUK010000073.1 GCA_021847125.1 Pseudomonadota bacterium
ATTCAAGGCATCGAGCTTACTGCCGGCGTGCTCGGCGGCGAGGCTCTGCCGCTGATCAAATTGGAGACGCCGCGCAAGTTCTACGACTACGAGGCCAAGTACCGGGCCAACGACACGCGCTACATCATTCCCTGCGGTCTCGCGGCGGCTGCGGAGGCCGAGCTGCAGCAACAGGTGCTCGCGGCTTTCAACGCGCTCGGTTGCCGCGGCTGGGGGCGCGTCGATCTGATGCTCGATGCCGTCGGCAAACCCTGGTTCATCGAGGTGAACACCTCGCCCGGCATGACCGACCACTCGCTCGTGCCGATGGCGGCGCGCCATGCGGGACTGTCGTTCGAAGACCTGGTGCTGCGCATACTGGAACTCGCGCATGTGGGATAACGCCGACATGCTCAACGGCTGCGCCAACGCGCTTTACGTGTTCGCTGCGGCGGCCTTGATCTTCGCCGGCGGCTACGCGCTGGTGCATACGCCGCTGTTGCCGCTGCGCATGCTGACGCTGCAGGGCGAGCTGAAGCACGTCACGCGCGAACAGGCGGAGCGTGCCGCGCGCGCGGGCGTGAGCGGCACCTTCCTCAGCGTCGATCTGGATGCGGTGCGCAGCGCCTTCGAGTCGCTGCCCTGGGTGCGCAAAGTCGAGGTGCGGCGCCTGTGGCCCGATCGCCTTCTGGTATCGATCGAAGAGCAGGTGGCGCTGGCGCGCTGGGGCGCCGATGCGCATTCGGGGCGCCTGGTCAACACGCACGGCGAAGTGTTCGAGGGCGAGTTGCCCGAGGCGGTGAACCTGCCGCAATTCGCCGGCCCGAGCGGCAGCGCGGAGGAGGTGACGCGCCGCTATGCCGCGTTTCGCGATGCGCTGGCGCCGCTTGCGCTCGAGCCGCGGCAGGTGCTGCTGTCGGCGCGCTATTCCTGGCAGCTGCGCCTGGCGAACGGCCTCACGCTGGAATTGGGCCGGGATCAACTCAAGGAACCGGTGCTGCAGCGCCTTGCGCGCTTCGTCGCCTATTACGCGCAAACCCTGGGCAAGCTAAATCGCAAGTTCGAATACGCCGACCTGCGCTATCCCAGCGGCTTTGCGCTGCGCGTACCGGAGATCATGCATTCCGGCAGGGAGGCAAAAAACGTGGGAAACAAACGCCGTAGCGGGGAGAAGGCATGAGCAAGGAAAACAAGAACCTCGTCGTCGGTCTCGACATCGGCACCTCCAAGGTGGTGGCGATCGTGGCGGAGCTGCTGCCGGACAACCGGCTGAACATCATCGGCATGGGAGGGCACGAGTCCAAAGGACTGAAGAAAGGCGTGGTGGTCAACATCGAGGCCACGGTGAGCGCGATTCAGCGCGCGCTGGAGGAAGCCGAGCTCATGGCCGACTGCAAGATCTCGCGCGTGTTCACCGGCATCGCCGGCAGCCACATCAAGAGCTTCAACTCGCGCGGCATGGTCGCGATCAAGGACAAGGAGGTGTCGGCGCTCGACGTGCAGCGCGTCATCGAGACTGCGCGCGCGCTGCCGATCCCCACCGACCAGCAGATCCTGCACATACTCACGCAGCAGTTCGTCGTCGACGGCCAGGACGGCGTGCGCGAGCCATTGGGCATGAGCGGCGTGCGCCTGGAGGTGGAGGTGCATATCGTCACCGGCGCGGTGTCGGCGGCGCAGAACATCGTCAAGTGCGTGCGCCGCTGCGGCCTGGAAGTGAACGACTTGATCCTGCAGCCGCTGGCCTCGTCCATCGCCGTGCTCACCGAGGATGAAAAGGAGCTCGGCGTGTGCCTGGTGGACATAGGCGGGGGCACTACCGACATCGCGATTTTCCGCGAAGGCGCGATCCGCCATACCGCGGTGATCCCGATCGCCGGCGATCAGATCACCAACGACATTGCGATGGCGCTGCGCACCCCCACGGCGGAGGCCGAGGAAATCAAGATCAGGAGCGGCTGCGCGCTGCGCCAGCTGGCCGATCCCGACGAACTGGTCGAGGTGCCCGGCATCGGCGATCGCGGCTCGCGTCAGCTGTCGCGTCAGACTCTGGCCGAAGTGATCGAGCCGCGCGTGGAAGAACTGTATTCGCTGATCCAGAAAGTGCTGCGCGAATCGGGCTACGAGGAGCTGCTGTCTTCCGGCCTGGTGCTCACCGGCGGCTCGAGCGTGATGCGCGGCATGGTAGAGCTGGGCGAGGAGATATTCCATATGCCGGTGCGCCTGGGCACGCCGCGCTATGCCGGCGGGCTGGCCGAAGTGGTCAAGCATCCGCGCTTCGCCACGGCCATCGGGCTGCTGGTCGAAGGGCAGTCGCAGACGCAGCGCGGCATCCAGGCGCTGCAGGGTGCGTCGCTGAGGCAGATTTTGTCGAGGATGAAGGAATGGTTTCAACGGAATTTCTAGGTGTCGGACACCGCGGTGTCCGGCCGGAGATGGCAGCGAGTTCGCAATTTGTTTCTTAACCAAGACCCGGAAGGAGGCACTATGTTTGAAATCGTGGATGCACAGAACAACGGTACCGTGATCAAGGTGGTCGGCATCGGCGGCGCCGGCGGCAACGCCGTCGACCACATGATCCGCAACACCGTGCAGGGCGTCGAATTCATCGCCATGAATACCGACGCGCAGGCGCTCGCGCACGGACAGGCGAAGAACCAGATTCAGCTTGGCGCTTCCGGATTGGGCGCGGGGGCCAAGCCCGAAGCCGGGCGTGCTGCCGCAATGGAAGCGCGCGAGCAGATCGAGGAGGCGCTCGCCGGGGCGCACATGGTGTTCATCACCGCAGGCATGGGCGGCGGCACCGGCACCGGCGCCGCGCCGCTGGTGGCCGAAGTGGCGAAGCAGATGGGCATCCTCACCGTGGCCGTGGTCACCAAGCCGTTCTCGTTCGAGGGGGTCAAGCGCATGCAGGCGGCCGAAGGCGGCATCGATGAGCTGGCGCTGAACGTCGATTCGGTGATCGTGATCCTCAACGAGAAACTGGAAGAGGTGCTGGGCGATGACGTGTCGATGGAAGAAGCGTTCGGTGCGGCGGACAACGTGCTGAAAAACGCGGTCGCCGGCATCTCCGAGATCATCAACATTCGCGGCCTGATCAACGTCGACTTCCAGGACGTCAAGACGGTCATGCACGAGCAGGGCATGGCGATGATGGGTTCGGCCTCCGCCTCGGGCATGGACCGCGCGCACATCGCGGCCGAGCAGGCCGTGGCCTGCCCGCTGCTCGAAGGCGTGAATCTCTCCGGTGCACGCGGGGTGCTGGTCAATATCACGGCGGCGAAATCGGGCCTGAAACTGCGCGAGACCAAGGAAGTGATGGAGACCATACGCAGCTTCGCGGCCGAGGACGCCACTGTGATCCTGGGCGCCGTCTACGACGAGGATATGGGCGACGAGCTGCGCGTGACCGTGGTCGCCACCGGGCTGGGACAGCCCGCGGCCATACGCCAGACCAAGCCGCAGTTGGTGGTGAAGAACGGCACCGACAACATGCCCGTAGCCGGAGTCGACTATGCGACGCTGGATGCGATGCCCGCGGTGATTCGCAAGAACCGCGCCTCGACCATAGAGGCGCTGCAGCAAAACGGGATGGACAAATACGACATCCCGGCGTTCCTGCGCAAACAGGCTGACTGAGCCGGCGCCGCCGTCACCCTGCGCGCGCTCCGGGTCGCGTGGGCAGGGTGATCGTTATGTTAAAATTCACCGTTTAGCAACAGGCAAGAACCTACTCATGTTGAAGCAGCGCAGCCTCAAGTCCGTCATACGCGCGACCGGCGTAGGGCTGCATTCGGGCGAAAAGGTGGAGCTGACGCTGCGTCCGGCGCAGCCGAACACGGGCATCGTGTTCCGGCGACTGGATCTGCCGCAGCCGGCGGACGTGCGTGCCGGCGCCTACAACGTGGGCGACACGCGCCTGTGCAGCACGCTGGAGCAGGGCGGCGTCAAAGTCGCCACCGTGGAACACCTGATGTCGGCCTTTGCCGGGCTCGGCGTGGACAATGCCTACGTCGACCTCACCGGGGCGGAAGTGCCGATCATGGACGGCAGCGCCTCACCCTTCGTGTTTCTGCTGCAGTCGGCGGGCATCGTCGAGCAGCCTGTGGCCAAGCGCTTTATCCGCATCAAGAAAGCGGTGGAGGTGAAAGAAGGCGACAAATGGGCGCGGTTCGAGCCCTACGCCGGATTCAGATTGTCGTTTTCCATCGTCTTCAACCATCCCGTATTCGACAAATCCAGCCAGAACGTGGTGGTCGACTTCGCCGAGACTTCCTACGTCAAGGAAGTGGCGCGGGCGCGCACCTTCGGTTTCATGCAGGACGTCGAAAGCCTGCGCGCCAGCGGTCTGGCCATGGGCGGCAGCCTGGACAATGCGGTCGTGATGGATGAATACCGGGTGCTCAATGCCGACGGCCTGCGCTACGCGGACGAGTTCGTAAAACACAAGATCCTGGACGCGATCGGCGATCTGTACCTGCTCGGCCATGCGGTAATCGGGTCTTTTGTCGCGCACAAGTCCGGCCATGGCCTGAACAACGCCTTGTTGCGCGCCACGCTGGCCGAGGCCGACGCCTGGGAATACGTGAGTTTCGATCGCAGCGAAGACGCCCCGGCGGGCCTCACGCGCTTTCTCGCGCAGGCTGCCTGAACCGGCGTCTGCTCTGCCCTGTGGATCGAACCGATCCGAAATTCGCGGTTAGTGCTTACTTCTGCGTGTGCGAATGTACGTCCGCCGGCTTTCCTGAGTCTGGCCGCGGCGATTCGGACGCCGGTCCGCGTTCCGCCGCCATTAGCCTAACTGCTTGTTTGAGCTGTGAATCCGGCAGTCTGGCCGCCAAGGCTTCCAGGCATTCGGCGCCCGCCTGACTGAGTCGCGCCAGTTTCGGCTTCGCTTCCGGTTGGGCTGCCTGCCGGGGTTGCACTTCAATCCGAATTCCGGTAACCTCGACCCCGCTTTTGGAAAAATCGCTGACTAATCGTGGACTTAGCAATCTAAGCTTGGCGGCAATAGCGCTGTTTTCGGCGAAGATAACAACTTTTTGCTGCTTATAATTTCCGATCGACGAAGATCGCAACAGCTGCTGCGGCACCAGTTTGCTGTAGATGCGCCGCAATTCGATGAGTCGTTCCGCCTGGGGTAACAAGCCCGCTATGCCTACGGCAGAATCCAGATAGGCGCGAAGATTCTTGGAATGCATGGAGCTGTCTCTCGGAGGGGATCATGCATATTATTCTGGTATCGAACCGGCTGGCAACGGCTAAGTCGATCTCGCTGGATACGCGCCACCTGCTGCTGGGCGTGGCGCTCCTGCTGGCAGCCGTCCTGGCCTTGTCCAGTTCCATGTTCTACCTGGTATTCCGCCACGCGGTCGAGATCAAGCTGCCGCTGGTGCAAGAGCTATTGCTGTCGGCGCAGGAGCAGCAATCCAGGAACGCCAAGGAGTTCGTGCGCGAAAACCTGAACGCGATGGCGGTACGGGTGGGGCAGATGCAGGCGCAAATGGTGCGCCTGGATGCGCTGGGCGAGCGCCTGTCGGCGCTGGCCGGGATCAAGCCGCAGGAATTCCGCTTGAGCGAACCACCCGGGCGCGGCGGCGCGCTGCCCAGCGGTATTCCGGTGCAGGACCTGTCGATGAACGAGCTTACCGGCCAGCTCGACGCCTTGTCCAAACATGTGGAGAACCGTTTCGACTACATGGACATACTCGAGAACCGGCTGTTCGACGCGACGGCCAAGAAAAAGCTCATGCCGACGGCGCGGCCCGTGGACGTAGACTGGAACGCATCCAGTTTCGGCTGGCGCATCGACCCCATCACCGGGCAGAACGCGATGCACGAGGGCATCGATTTCATGGTCGAATCCGGCACCGCCGTGCACGCTGCGGCGGGCGGTGTGGTGGTCGTCGCGGAGTTTCATCCTCAGTACGGCTACGTGGTCGACATCGATCACGGCAACGACTTCACCACCCGCTATGCGCATAACTCGAAACTGCTGGTCAAGGCGGGCGACGTGGTGCAGCGCGGTGCGGTCATCGCGCTGTCCGGATCCACCGGGCGCTCCACCGGGCCGCATGTGCATTTCGAAGTGCGCTATAAGGGCGTGGCGCAGAATCCCAATCGCTTCCTCCAGGCTTCGGCTGTCAGCGCCAAGACGAGGCTGATCGTCGCGAAATAGACTGGCGGCGCGCCGCGCCCGGCGCGGCAGAGCGCGCATTCTGCAGTCGGCCGAGCGTTGCGTTTGCGCCGCGCTCGGGGCGTGCGCCCGGATTTCCTGCCGCCTCCTGACGCGACTGTTTCGGCCGTTTTGGCCGAAGCAGGCATGGTAAAATCC
>JAJZUK010000074.1 GCA_021847125.1 Pseudomonadota bacterium
GCTCGACAACTTCGCGCGCCTGCTCGATCGGCGCGCAGGCAAATCCGCGGCCGGCTAAGAGTCTGTAACAAAACGAGGGGAAACTTCCCCTCGTGCTCCCCTAAATCAGGGGCCATTTCGCCAATTCTGAAATGGCCTTTAAGTCGAAGACGCCCGCGCGAGCCGGTCGTTCACGCCTTGCCACTCCGGCGCCGCGGGCGGCGCCTCGACCAGAATCAGATCGCAGCCCAATGCGTCGAGCCGGCGCAGGCTGGCGTAGAGCTCGTGCGCATAGCCTGCCACGGCGCGCGGCGCCGCCTGCCATTGCACATCGCGCAAACCCGGCGGCGCCTCGGCGCGCGCGAGCACCGCGAGCTTTTTCCCGCACAGCGCCGCGAGCCGGGCCGGCAGTTCCGCCGCAGGAACCAGATTCAAGGGCGTGCGCGGCGCGTAATGGCTGTCCAATGCGCCGGGGGCACGCGGCGCGGCGGCATCGGGTGCGGCCACGCCCGCGCCCAGCACGGCAGCGATCCGCGCGGGCGTGATCTGCCCGGGGCGCAGCAGCACCGGCTGACCGCGCGACAGGTCGATGATGGTGGACTCGATGCCGACTTCGCATTCGCCGCCGTCGAGCACCCAGTCGACTGCCGCGCCGAGCTCGGCGCGCACATGCTCGGCCGTGGTCGGGCTGATGCGGCCGAATTTATTGGCCGAAGGCGCGGCCACGCCGCTAAAGCGGCGTCCGGCCTGTTCTCCAGCGAACGCGCGCAACAGCGCCAGCGCGACCGGATGCCCCGGAATGCGCAGGCCCACCGTATCCTGCCCGCCGGTGACGCAATCGGGCACGTCCGCTGCGCGCTTCAACACCAGCGTAAGCGGACCGGGCCAGAACGCCGCGGCGAGCTGTTGCGCGGCTGGCGGAATTTGGGCCGCCCACAGCGGCAGCTGCGCGACGTCGGCCAGATGCACGATCAGCGGATGGTCCTGCGGCCGGCCCTTGGCGGCGAAGATCTTCGCCACTGCCGCGGGATTGGCGGCGTCGGCGCCGAGGCCATAGACGGTTTCGGTGGGGAACGCCACCAGGCCGCCCGATCGCAGGATCGCGGCGGCGCGCTCGATCTCGGCTGTTGCGGGGGCGGTCACGCGGATTACCCCGGCAGCGCGCAGGCTGCCGGAGCCGGGTCAGATCAGCTGGTCAGCAGCCGCAGCGCTTCGCGGTACTTCTCGGCAGTCTTGGCGATGATGTCGGCCGGCAGGCGCGGCGCCGGCGCCTTCTTGTTCCAGGGCTGAGTCTCCAGCCAGTCGCGCACGAACTGCTTGTCGAACGAGGGCGGGCTCATGCCGACTTTGTATTGGGCCATCGGCCAGAAGCGCGAGGAATCCGAGGTCAGGATTTCATCGATCAGGTAGATCTTGCCCTGGGCATCGGTGCCGAATTCGAACTTGGTGTCGGCGATGATGATGCCGCGCGTGGCGGCGTATTCCGCCGCATGGGTGTAGAGCGAAATCGCCGCGTCGCGTACCTGGCGCGCCGCCTCCTTGCCCACGCGCTGCTCGGCCTCGGTAAACGAGATGTTCTCGTCGTGCTGGCCTGCCGGCGCCTTGGTCGAAGGCGTGAACAGGGTCTGCGGCAGCTTCTGGGCTTCGCGCAGGCCCGCGGGCAGCGCGATGCCGCACAGCGAGCCGGTCTGCTGGTAGTCCTTCCAGCCCGAGCCGATGATATAGCCGCGCACGATCGCTTCGATCGCCATCGGCTTGAATTTTTTCACCACCATCGCGCGGCCGCGCACCTGCGCGCGCTCGGCCTCGCCGCTCACCACCGATTCCGGATCGATCCCGGTCATGTGGTTGGGTACGAGGTGGCCGAGCTTGCCGAACCAGAAATTGGACAGGGCCGTGAGGACTTCGCCCTTGCCCGGTATCGGGTCGTCGAGGATCACGTCGAAGGCGGACAGGCGATCGGTCTGGATCACCAGCAGCTGGTCCTCGCCCACGGCGTAGATGTCGCGCACCTTGCCGCGATGCAGGAAAGGGAGGCTCTTGATATCGGTCGTCAGCAGCGCGCTCATGTCATAGTTCCGGTAGTTTGGCGTTTTTCACGTTTTCGGCCTGTTTCGCGCGGAACGCAGCGAGCTTGGCCGCAAGCGCCGCGTCCGCAGCCGCAAGCATCGCGACGACGAACAAGCCCGCATTGGCCGCGCCGGCTTCGCCGATGGCGAACGTCGCGACCGGTATGCCTTTGGGCATTTGCACGATCGACAGCAGCGAATCCAGGCCCTTGAGGTATTTCGACGGGATCGGCACGCCCAGCACCGGCAGCAGCGTCTGCGCCGCGACCACGCCCGCGAGATGCGCGGCGCCGCCCGCACCGGCGATGAACGCCTTGCAGCCGCGCCGCTCCATGTCCTTGATCCAGGCCTCGAGTTCGGCCGGGGTGCGGTGCGCCGACAGCGCTCTCGCTTCGGATGCGATGCCGAAACCCTTCAACTGCTGCGCCGCTTCTTTCATCACGTCCCAGTCAGACGTGCTGCCCATGACTATGCCCACTGTGGTGTTCATGACTGGAGATCCCTTCTTATTTGACGACTTGGGCGAGTTCGCCCTTGCTGTAGCGCTGCGCCATGGATTCCAGCGGCAGCGGTTTGATTTTGGATGCCATGCCGGCGCAGCCGAACTGCTCGTAGCGCTGCTTGCACAGCGCCTTGGCCGCGGCGCGCGCGGGCTTGAGGAAGTCGCGCGGGTCGAAAGCGCTCTTGTTCTCGTTCATGTACTTGCGCATCGCCGCGGTCATCGCCAGGCGTATGTCGGTGTCGATGTTGATCTTGCGCACGCCGTGCTTGATGCCCTGCTGGATTTCCTCCACCGGCACGCCATAGGTCTCTTTCATCTCGCCGCCGTTGGCGCGGATGATCGCGAGCAGGTCCTGCGGCACCGAGGAGGAGCCGTGCATCACCAGATGCGTGTTCGGAATACGTTTGTTGATCTCTTTGATGCGCTCGATCGCGAGGATGTCGCCGGTCGGCTTGCGCGTGAACTTGTAGGCGCCGTGCGAAGTGCCGATCGCGATCGCAAGCGCATCGAGCTGGGTTTTCTTGACGAAGTCCGCGGCCTGGTCCGGGTCGGTGAGCAGCATTTCGCGCGTCATCGTGCCTTCGGCGCCGTGACCGTCCTCCTTGTCGCCCTTCATCGTCTCGAGCGAACCGAGGCAGCCGAGCTCGCCCTCTACCGTGACGCCTATCCTGTGCGCTTCACCCACGACCTTGCGCGTCACATCGACGTTGTAGTCGTAGTCGGCGATGGTCTTGCCGTCGTCGCGCAGGCTGCCGTCCATCATCACGCTGGAAAAGCCAAGCTTCATCGCCGATTCGCACACCGCGGGCGACTGGCCGTGGTCCTGGTGCATGACGATGGGCACCTTCGGATAAGTCTCGATCGCCGCCTGGATCAGGTACTTGAGAAAGGTTTCGCCGGCATATTTGCGCGCCCCGGCCGAGGCCTGCATGATGGCCGGGCTGTCGGTCTCGCTGGCGGCCTCCATGATGGCCTGCACCTGCTCCAGGTTGTTGACATTGAACGCAGGCAGGCCGTAGCCGTTCTCGGCGGCATGGTCCAGCAGCTGGCGCATGGAAACGATAGGCATGATCAATACTCCTCGAACTAGCTGAAAATCGGGGGTCCGCCGCAGCCGCGGCCGGAGCGACAGCCTATATTCTACCGGAGACCGGGACCGGCGATCAGCCGCGCGCCGATTCAGGAGCGGCGGTTTTCTCCGACCTTGACGATCTTCATGGTATTCGTGCCGCCGGCCTTGCCTATGGGCTCGCCGATGGTGAGCACGATCAGGTCGCTCTTTTCCACCAGACCTGCGCGCAGCAGCACGTTCTCCGCCTCCTCCAGCAGTTCCTCGCGGTCGCTGCCGCCGTAGCTCACCATCTGCGGATAGGTGTCGCGCAGCAGCACGCAGCGGTAGCGCGTGGAGGTGCGCGTGGTCAGTGCGTAGATCGGCACGCCGCAGTTCAGGCGCGACATCCACAGCGCGGTCGAGCCCGATTCGGTCAGCGCGGCGATCGCCTTGACCTTCAGGTGAAAGGCGGTGAACAGCGCCGCCATCGCGATCGACTGGTCGACGCGGGTGAACACGCGGTCGAGGAAATCCCGGTCGAGCGTGAGCGGCGCTGAATTTTCGGCCTCGACGCAGATGCGGCTCATCGACGCCACGGTCTCGACCGGATAGCGCCCGCTTGCCGTCTCGGCCGAAAGCATGACCGCGTCGGTGCCGTCGAGCACGGCGTTGGCGACGTCGGACACCTCGGCGCGCGTGGGCACCGGGCTCGCAATCATCGATTCCATCATTTGCGTCGCCGTGATGGTGAGCTTGTTCGCCTCGCGCGCCATGCGGATCATGCGCTTTTGCAGCGCCGGCACCGAGGCGTCGCCGACCTCGACCGCGAGATCGCCGCGCGCCACCATGATGCCGTCGCAGGCCGACATGATGTCCTCCAGCGCCCCGGGCACGACCGCTTCGGCGCGCTCGATCTTGGCGATCAGAAAAGCTTCGCCGCCGGCGGCGCGCAGCAGCTGGCGCGCCATGTACATGTCGGCGCTCGACTTGGGAAAGGACACGGCGAGGAAATCCACCTTGATCGCCGCTGCGGTGCGGATGTCCTCCATGTCCTTGCTCGTGAGCGCCGCCGCGGTCAGGCCGCCGCCGCGGCGATTGATGCCCTTGTTGTTCGACAGCACGCCGCCGTGGACCACGCGGCAATGCACTTCGTTGCCCGCGACCCGCTCCACTTCGAATTCGATGCGCCCGTCGTCGAGCAGCAGCACGTCGCCCGCGCTCACGTCGCGCGGCAGTTCCTTGTAATCCAGGCCGGCGCGCCGCTCGTCGCCGAGTTCGCAGTCGGCGTCGAGGATGAACGCGTCGCCCGGTTTGAGCGTGACCTTGCCGTCCTTGAACTTGCCCACCCGGATCTTCGGGCCCTGCAGATCGCCCATGATGCCTACGGTGCGGCCGGTCTTGCGGCAGATCTCGCGCACCACCGTAGCGCGCTGCAGGTGATCCTCGTGCGTGCCGTGCGAAAAATTCAGGCGCACCACGTCCACGCCCGCAAGAAACATGCGCTCCAGAATTTCGGGATCGGTCGATGCAGGACCGAGGGTCGCAACGATCTTGGTGCTGCGAATCATCTTCGGATAGTCCTCTTTCTTTTACGCGGGAGTGCGGCGCAAGCTAAAGTGCGCCACGAGTTTAGCATCCCCTAGTGACATTCTGCATTGCGCAGCGTGGCGCGATGCCTGCAGCGCAGATCGGCCTATTTGCAGCGCAAATTTGCGCTGGGCGCCGGCAGCGGCTGGCTGCAGTCGCGCTCGGCGATGGCGCGGTCCGCGGCGAGCGGCGGCGGCTTGCGCCCGCCGGGGCCATAGCGCCAGCTCAGGTAATCGTCCTCGACGCCGGCGGCGAAGGCGCCGAGGAACAACAGGCCGAAATACACGTTCGCATTGACTTCGGCGCGCATCGCAGCCGTACCGTAGGACATGCCCGGCGCCGGCGCACCGGCACGCAGCGGCGGACTGCCGCTGCGCAGACCGATCGTGGTGCCGGCGCAAGCGGCGAGCAGGACGCAGGCAAGCAAGGCGGCGAACGCCGCGCTCCGTTTCATGCTTGGATTCTAGTCCGCCCTGGCTCGGCCGACAAACCGCAGCGACACGCTGTGCGCCAGTGCGGCGAGCGCGCATGCTGCAATTTGGTGCAGCTGCACGCTTCGCTGCACCAACAAGGACCGCAGCTGCAGCGCCGGTCGCGGTCCGAGCTCTTGCATCGCGCCGGCGCCTGACTTCATCCGCTTTATAAACAGCCGCTTATTTCGCGGCGATCCGTTTGTCGAAGCCGCTGGCACAAGCCGTGCTAATGATCAGCATGACCTGACTATCGAAACACAAGCTCAGGCAGTCTGAGTCATGGCTCAATTCATTCACTCTTGGGAGGTAGCAACATGAAGCGGCGAAACTTTGTAAAAAGTATTGCGGCAGGCGCAGTCGTCACGGCAGTTTCCCTGATTCCGGGGCAGTACGCCCTGGCCGCCGACACCATCAAAGTCGGAATCCTGCACTCGCTCTCGGGCACCATGGCGATCAGCGAAACCGTGCTCAAGGATGTGACGCTGATGGCGATCGACGAGATCAACGCCAAAGGCGGCGTGCTCGGCAAGAAGCTCGAACCGGTGGTGGTCGATCCGGCCTCGAACTGGCCGCTGTTCGCGGAGAAAGCGCGCCAGCTGCTGTCCAAGGACAAGGTGGCCGTGGTATTCGAGGAACTGAA
>JAJZUK010000075.1 GCA_021847125.1 Pseudomonadota bacterium
CCGCGCTGCACGAGGCGCGGCGCGACCTGGCCGAGCTCGACCGCCTGATCGGCTCGATCCTGTTGTTCAGCCGCCTCGACGCCGGCGGGCGGCGCGTGCTCGAGCGCGCCGACGTCGACCTGCTGGCGCTGGCCGCCGAGGAGGCGGCGCGCGACGGCGTCGAGGTGCAGGGCGACTGGGCCCACGTCAGCGGCGACGAGCGCCTGCTGCGCCACGCGCTGCGCAACCTGCTCGACAACGCGCGCCGGCACGCACCGGGACAGCCGCCGACGGTGCGGGTGCAAAGCCGCGCGCACGGCGCGAGCATCCGCGTCTGCGATCGCGGCCCCGGCGTGCCGACGGGCGCCCTCGAGCGCATCGTCGAGCCCTTCGGGCGCCTGCGCGGGCGCAGCGGCGACGGCAGCGGTCTGGGGCTCGCGATATCCAAAAAGCTGCTGGAACAGATGGGAGGCGACATCGGTCTGGAAAGCGCGCCCGGCGAGGGGTCCACGTTCTGGTTCAGCGTCAATTTCAGGAAACAAGCGCAGCAGACGCAGGAGCCCCGCGCGCACAATCCTTTGCAAGGCCGCACCTGCCTGCTCTACGATGCGCATCCCATTTCACGCCTGGCGATTCAGCACATGCTTGCGGTGCTGGCAGGACAGGTGGCCGCGGCTAGCGCCGCCGCCGACGCCGCTGTCGAGGCGTCGCGACTCGCGCCGGATGAGTTTGCAGTTTCGGTGGCCAAGTCGCGCGTCGGCGAAGCGGCCGGCAAGGGCGCGGAAATCGCGCACCAGGTGCATGGGGCGATGGGCTATACGCGCGAACACAATCTGCACTACAGCACGCGCCGCCTGTGGTCCTGGCGCGACGAGTTCGGCAACGAAACCTATTGGCAAACCCGCCTCGGCCGTGTCGTTGCCGCGCAGGGCGCCGATGCGCTGTGGCCTATGCTGAGCCGCCTTTGAACGGCAATTTGGTTTATCCGCTATCGCGCCGCCGTATTCCCCGGTCGGTCTGAGATCTGGCACCAGCGTAGTGTCGGCGGCGAAATGCGTCCGCTTGTCTTGTCGCAAAACTGAGGAGATGACATGAAACAAAGAATATGGGTTGCATTCCTTTCGCTGATGCTGGCAGCGCCGCTCGCGCTGGGGCAGGCAAAGGACTTTCCGAACAAACCGGTCAAAGTGATCGTCCCGTATACGGCGGGAAGCGGGTCCGATACTTCAGCCCGGTTTTTCGGTGAGAAACTGGCGGCTATACTCGGCCAGCCGTTCGTGGTCGAGAATAAGCCCGGCGCGAGCGGCGTGATTTCGGCAATGGCGGTCAAAACAGCGCCCGCGGATGGATATACGATCCTTCTGGCCAGCAACTCCCCGCTGTCGGTGAATGCGGTCACGATCAAGGATCTTCCGTACGATCCGCTCAAGGACCTGAAACCTCTGTCCGGCATGACCCGGGGCATGAACGCCTATGTCGTCGCGCCGAACTCAAAACTGATTACGCTGGCCGATCTGGTAGCGGCGGCGAAGACGGAGAAACAGGCGCTGAACGCGGGCAGCTATTCGGACGGGTATCAACTTGCGCTTGAATGGCTGGCAAGCGTCATGGGTGTGAAGTTCAACTATATTCCCTACAAAGGCGGAGCCCAGGTGTTTACCGATGTGATGGGAAACCAGCTCGATTTCGGCCTGGTGGATATGGGCGGCGTCGTGCCGCTGTTGAAGAGCGGGAGGCTGCGGGCGCTGGCGGTGTCGGGGGAAGTGAGACACCCGGAGTTCCCGAATGTGCCGACGATCAAGGAGAGCGGATATCCGGAGTACGTGAATTACGCCTGGACTTCTTTTTGCGTCCGCTCCGAAACACCGGACGACGTGACAGCCAAGATGGTCGACGCCCTGCAAAAGGTGCTGGCCACGCAAGAGGCCAGGGATTTTGTGAAAAAGATGGGTGCCGAACTGATGCCTTTTGCGCCCGAGGCGATGCGGAAATTTCAACAGGACGAAATTGACCGCTTTCGCCGCATCGCCGATAAGGCGGGCTTCAGGCCCCATTAGCCGGGGCGCAAGGAATATCGGCCATGTTTCGCGACGGTTTGCTGGCGGGTAAGCGCATCCTGATCACCGGCGGCGGCACCGGGCTGGGAAAAAGCATAGGCCGGCGCTACGTCGAACTCGGGGCCGAACTCGTCATCTGCGGCCGCAGGGGCGAAGTGCTGCGCGGAGCAGCCGACGAGTTGTTGCGCGATTTCGGCAAGCCGGTACAGACGCATGTCTGCGACGTGCGCGATGCGGCCGCGGTCGAAACCATGATGGAGCGCATCTGGGAGCAGGGGCCGCTGGATGTGCTATTGAACAACGCCGCCGGCAATTTTCTCGCGCGCACCGAGCGCCTGTCGCCGCGCGCCGTCGATGCGGTGATCGACATCGTGCTCAAGGGCGGGGCCTATTGCACCATCGCCGCCGGCAGGCGCTGGATCGCTGCGGGACGCGGTGGAACCGTGCTTTGCATCCTGACCCAGTCGGCTTTGGTCGGTGCGCCGTTCACCGTGCCCTCGGCGATGGCCAAGGCCGGGCTGTTGTCGATGATACGCAGCCTGGCGGTGGAGTGGGGACCCAAAGGCATACGCCTGGTCGGCGTCGCGCCGGGGCCATTTCCTACCGAAGGCGCCTGGTCGCGGCTGATGCCGCAGGAACGCCATCGCGAGCCGATAGAGAACGGCATCGCCTTGCGCCGCGTCGGCCGGCATGAGGAACTGGCCGATCTTTGCAGTTTCCTGGTATCGGACAACGCCGGTTTCATCACCGGCGAGGCCATTGTCATCGACGGCGGCAAGATGCTTCAGGGCGCAGCCGGGCCATCGGCATTCAATATGCAGAACTGGCCCGAGGAGACCTGGGAGAATCTGCGCAAGCGCAGCACCTGAAAAAAGGACCAGCGGAAATGAGCACAGCCCAACCCCAAGATCAGACAAGCGCCGGCGCGCAGGGACCGCTCGCCGGCGTGCGTATCCTCGATCTGACCTCGGTGGTGCTCGGTCCGCTGGCAACGCAGATACTCGGCGATTACGGCGCCGAGATCATCAAGGTCGAGAACCTGGAAGGCGACCTGATGCGCGCCAACGGCGTTTCCCTGCATCCGGGCATGAGTTCCATTTTCCTCGCGATCAATCGCAACAAGCGCTCGCTGGCTGTCGATCTCAAGGCGGCCGAAGGCAAGGAGGTGTTGCGGCGCCTGCTCCCCGGCGTCGACGTGCTGGTGCACAACATGCGCGTGGCGGCGATCGGAAAACTCGGCTTCGGTTACGGTGCCGTGGCCGCGATCAAGCCGGATATCGTGTATTGCGCCGCAACCGGCTTCGGCCAGGACGGCCCGGATCGCGACAAACCCGCGTTTGACGACATCATCCAGGCGGCCTGCGGCCTCGCCAGCTTGAATAGCATAGGCCGCGCGGAGCCCGATTATGCGCCGACCCTGGTCGCCGACAAGACCGCCGGCCTCGCGGTGGTGAACGCAGTGCTGGCGGCGCTGTTCAATCGCGAGCGCAGCGGCCGCGGGCAGTATGTCGAGGTGCCGATGTTCGAAACCATGGTGGCATTCATGCTGACCGAGCACCTGGGCGGGCTCACCTTCGAGCCGGCCCCGGCCAAAGCCGGCTATGCGCGCCTGCTGGCAGGAGGGCGCAAGCCGGCGCCCACCAGCGACGGCTACATCGCCATGCTGCCCTATACGGGTGATCACTGGGCGGCGTTTTTCAACGCGGTGGGGCGCACCGATCTGGCGCAGAAATACGGCGCAGGCGACCGGCAGTCGCGCAATGCAAAAATCGTCGAAATGTACCAGGACTTGGTGGAAGCTACGCGCCTGCGCAGCACGGCCGAATGGATGGACCTGTGTAACTCCCTGGATATTCCGGCGACGCCGATCTACGCGGTCGACGACTTGCCGGAACACCCGCATCTGAAGGCGGTCGGCCTGTTTCAGACCGCGGATCATCCCAGCGAAGGACGCATACGTTACGTCAATCCGCCGACCAGATTTTCCGCCACCCCGGCAGCCGTGAGGTTTCCCGCGCCGCTGCTGGGCCAGCATACTCGGGAAATCCTGCGTGAAGCGGGCTACTCGGATCAGGCGATCGAATCTTTGCAGGCGCGCGGCGTGGTGGCGCTGCAAACTGTGCCGGCGTGAGCGCGATTTGCCCGGGCACGGGCGGAAATAACGAGCGTTCTGGGTTTGGCGCCTCTTAGCACCCCGGCGTGAATTTCGTGTCGTCAGGCGCTCTTGACTCCGCCTTGGTGCAGGTGGCAGGCGACCAGATTGCCGGGCGCGAGTTCCATGAGCCGCGGCACCTCCTGCTTGCAGCGTGGCATGACGTAGGGGCAGCGCGTATGAAAGGCGCAGCCGGGCGGCGGGTTCACCGGGCTGGGCACATCGCCCTGCAGTATCAGCTTCTTGCGCTTTACTTTCGGGTCCGGGATAGGCACCGCCGACAGCAGCGCTTCGGTATAGGGATGCAGCGGGCGGCTGAACAGGGTCTTCTTGTCGGCGGACTCGACGATCTTGCCCAAATACATCACCGCAATGCGATGGCTGATGTGCTCGACCACGGCAAGGTCATGGGCGATGAACAGATAGCTCAGGCGTTTTTCCTGCTGCAGGTCCACCATCAGGTTGATCACCTGTGCCTGTATCGAAACATCGAGCGCCGACACCGGTTCGTCGCCGACGATCAGCTTGGGATTGAGGGCGAGCGCCCGCGCGATGCATATGCGCTGGCGCTGGCCGCCGGAAAATTCGTGCGGGAACACGCGCATTTGCGCCGGCCGCAGGCCCACCTGCTGGAACAGCGCGGCGACGCGCTCGGCCAGATCCCTGCCCTTGGCCACCTTATGCACCAGCATGGGCTCGCCGACGATGTCGCCGGCCGACATGCGCGGATCGAGCGAGGCGAAGGGGTCCTGGAAAATAATCTGCATCTCGCGTCGATGCGGCCGCATGTCGGCTTTCCCCAGATGGGTGATGTCGCAGCCATTGAGCTTGATCGAACCCGCGGTCGGCTCGACCAGCCGCAGGACCGTTCGGGCCGCGGTGGATTTACCGCAGCCGGACTCGCCGACCAGTCCCAGGGTTTCACCCTCCGCGATGGAGAAATCGACGCCATCCACAGCGTAGACATAACCGGCGTTGCGCCGCAACAGACCTTTCTTGATGGGAAAATGATTCTTCAAACCGGCGACTTCGAGCACAGGTGTTTGCATGGGTGCGGGCGCTTGCGCGGTCGGTATGCCCTGAGTTTGCGTCTCAGGCATCGCCGCCTCCCTGCAGCCGGTCGGAATGCCAGCAGGCGGCCCAATGGCCGGTGCGCTTTTCCTCGTAAGGCGGGTAGGTGGTGCGGCAGCGCTCATCGGCCAGGACGCAGCGCGGGGCGAACAGACAGCCCGGCGGCAGGTCACTCAGCGCCGGCACCATGCCGGGGATTTCGGTCAACCGTGCGCCGGTGGCGCTAGCTTCGCCGCGCATCGACGGCAGGCGCGGAATCGATTCGACCAGTCCGCGGGTATACGGATGCCGGGGCGACTCGAATATGGTCTCCACCTCGGCTTCTTCGACTTTGCGGCCGGCATACATCACGATCACGCGCTGCGCGGTTTCCGCCACGATGCCCAGATCGTGGGTGATGAGTATCAGCGCGGTGCCCAGCCGGTGCTGCAATTCCAGCATCAGATCGAGTATCTGCGCCTGTATGGTGACGTCGAGCGCGGTGGTCGGCTCGTCTGCCACCAGGACTTTGGGGTTGCAGGCCAGTGCCATCGCGATCATCGCCCGCTGGCGCATGCCGCCCGACAACTGGTGCGGATATTCGGTCGCGCGCTGCGCCGGTTCGGGGATACGCACCAGACGCAGCGACTCCACCGCCTTGGTCGCGATCGCGGATTCAGGCAGGTTCTGGTGCAGCCGGATCGCCTCGCCTATCTGGTCGCCTATGGTCATGACCGGGTTGAGCGAGGTCATCGGCTCCTGAAAGATCATCGAGATCTCGTTGCCGCGCACGTCGCGCATGGTGTTTTCGTCCACCTTCAGCAGATCCCGGCCGTCCAGCACGACGCTGCCGCCGACGATGCGCCCCGGAGGGTCGGGAACCAGGCGCATGATGGACAGCGCAGTCATGCTCTTGCCGCAGCCGGATTCGCCGACTATGGCCAGCGTTTCGCCGCGCTTGAGGGTGAAAGACAGGTCGTCCACCGCCTTGACGACGCCGGCGCGCGTGAAG
>JAJZUK010000076.1 GCA_021847125.1 Pseudomonadota bacterium
GTTGTCGATCAGGCCGAGCCGCTCCCCGAGCAATGCGGCTTTCACGCCGCCGCATCCATAATGGCCGCAGACGATGATGTGGTTGACGGCCAGCACATCGACGGCGAACTGCATTACCGAGAGGCAGTTCAGATCGGTGTGCACCACGGCATTGGCCACATTGCGGTGAACGAACACCTCGCCGGGCTCGAGGCCGGTGATCTGGTTGGCCGGCACCCGGCTGTCGGAGCAGCCTATCCAAAGATATTTCGGGGACTGGATCGCCGCCAGACGGCGAAAGAAATCGGGGTCCCGGGCCGTCATCTGCTCCACCCAGGCCCGGTTGTTTTCAAACAGCTGAGGAAGGTATTCCATCGGTGGTGTCCTATTGCCGGGAATTGTGGCTGCGGCGGGCGCCCCGGGCGTAACCTGTCCTTCCCTGCCGCAACGCGCATCACGCGCCCCGCGACGCGGTGCAAGCGCTTGCGGTTCATCGGCCTAATCCGTCTTGACCGCCTCGCTATATTCGGTTCTCCCGGGCATTTTTACAACCGGTTTCGGCCGGTACAACGCCCGCCGGCGCGGAATCAGCGCCAACGTTGGCGTGCGCTCCGATAAAATGGCCGGATCACCCAAGGAGAAACCATGGCGACACCGATAGACTTCTATTTCGACTTTTCCTCTCCCTACGGCTATTTCGCCAGCACCAAAATCGACGCCCTGGGCGCCAAGTACGGGCGCGAGGTCGTCTGGCACCCGTTCCTGCTCGGCGCCGCGATGAAAATCACCGGCGGCACGCCGCTGCCCAGCGTGCCGCTCAAAGGCGACTACGCGCGGCGCGACTTCGCCCGCAGCGCGAAGTTCTACGGCGTCGAATACCAACTGCCGTCGACGTTTCCGATAGCTTCGCAAGCGCCCGCGCGGGCGTTCTACTGGCTGAACGCCAGGGATCCGAAGCAGGCCAAGGCGCTGGTCGCCGCGCTGTATCGCGCCTATTTCGTCGAGGACATCAATATCTCCAACCCCGACGACACCATCGCCGTGTGCGCCAGATTCGGACTCGACGCGGACGAGGTTCGCGCCGCGATCAACGACCCGGCGATCAAGGAACTGGTCAAGACCGAAGTGGACAAAGCCATCGCCCGCGGTGCGTTCGGCTCGCCTTATATCGTCATCGACGACGAGGCCTTCTGGGGCGCCGACCGCCTGGAGCAAATCGAGAAATGGCTCGCCAGCGGCGGCTGGAAGTACTAGGCTGACATCCCATGAACAGCGAAAAGATCAAGGTACGAACCGAAAGCGGGCAGACCATGGAAGTCGTGGTCCTCAGCAAGCGCGCGAGCGGAATCGAAATCGTGCTCGGCGAGGGAATACACAACGTCAAGTGCACCCTGAGTCCGACCCGAAACGGTTTGGCCTACGCCGGAAGCGTGATGGGGCGGGAGATCGTGTACGCGCGCAGCCGCGACCAGGTTCAGGCCGATATCGACATGCTCAATCCGGTGCTGCGCAAATCCAGGTAACGCCGACCATGCAAGCCGTGATGTACGACCGCTTTGGCGACGACTCGGTGCTGTCCGTGCGCGAGACCGCGGTGCCGCGGGCGGCACGCGGCGAGGTGCAGGTGCGCGTGCGCGTGGCTCCCTGAAGCGCCGCGCGCATCCTGGGCCTTAGGGCTATTTTAGACGCTGGGCGAACTCCGCGGCAAAACGTTCCACCACAGCCCAGTCGGTGTACTCGTAGTCGCGCGAGGTGTCGGTTTCGCCGCCGCCCAGGCCGACAAACACGATCATCACCCGGCGCTTGATCGGACCGTACAGGCTGTACCTGACCGCCCCGGCGATACTGGCAACCAGTTGCGGCTGCCAGCCGGTCTTGCGCAGAAATTTGTCGATATAACGCTGCGCCGCCGCCGGTTTCGGGCGCGGCCCGCCGGCGCTGAGGCTGACCGAAAAAAAAGCGCTGGGCCGGGCGGCAAGCGCGTTGCCATAGCGGCGTATCAACTTATGCAAATAGGCCGGATGGTGGCCGTAATGGATCGAAGCCCCGACGATCACGCCGTCATAGGCCGCCGGGTCCAGCCGCGCCGGATCGCTATCGGCCGGCAACATGTCGACGCTGTGCCCTTTTTCCCGCAGCGTATGCGCCATGCGCTCCGCAATCAGCTTGGTCTGGCCTTCGACACTGGCGTAGGGCAATAGGATGCGGGGCATGGGAATCCGGAAGTTGGCTGCAGTGTTGGATGAAACAAGACTGGCGAAATGATGCGCGAGCGAGGCAGCGAAGTCAATTGCGCAACCGCGCACCGAACTATTCCAATCTGTCATCCAACGACCTATCGATAGCGTTAGGCAGGGGAGGCCCACTTTGGCCATAGAGTTCCCGCTTCTATGCAGAGTTTTGCCGATCGTCATTGTGCGGATGCCCGGAGAAGCGCGCCAATATTGGCTTTCCGGCCGTCTGATGCATATCACGGAAAAATATCCATGCGAACCCGCCGCGCGCCGTTCCCCATGCGCGACCTGGAGGTACGGGCGCGAAGCGTCGACGCACTCCCGGGCAAAATCTCATGAGCCGCGCTGGAATTCCTGCCGAACGTATCGAGCGCTCGATTCTTATCCTGCGCGGCCAAAAGGTGCTGCTCGATGCCGATCTCGCCAATCTTTACGATGTGGAAACCAAGGTCCTGCTTCAGGCGGTCAAGCGCAATCCGAATCGCTTCCCGAACGACTTCATGTTTCAATTGACCGATCAGGAGTTTAGAAATTTGAGGTCACAGTTTGTGACCTCAAGTTGGGGCGGCCGGCGCTACGCCCCTTACGTCTTCACCGAACAGGGCGTGGCGATGCTCTCCTCGGTCTTGAACAGTCCCAGCGCCATCGCCGTCAACATCGAAATCATGCGCGCCTTCGTGCGGCTGCGCGAGATGATCGCCGGCAACAAGGAATTGGCCAAGCGCCTGGACGAACTCGAAACCAGGATCGACAGAAAAC
This sequence comes from Pseudomonadota bacterium, assembly GCA_021847125.1. Next base: position 2,973 of record JAJZUK010000076.1, read on the forward strand.
TCGCCACCCACGACCAGGCCATTGCCGGCGTCCTGGATGCCATGCGCGCGCTCATGGCGCCGCCCGAGCCCCCAAAGAAGCGGCGCATCGGCTTCGTGCAGAACGACTAGCTGCGCGCGTCAGTCAGGACTGCCACTTCCCGGTGGCATCCGTTTCTGCCGCCGTTGGGCACCCCTCTGGTTGCTATAATGCCTTTTTCGAGTGCGCTCCTGTGTTAGGCGCGCCGATCCCACTACTCCTGCCGCCTGCCATGAGCACACTGAAGACCAGCCTCAACGCGCGCTCAGCCGAATTCAGGACCAATGCCGCGGCGATGAGCGCGCTGGTCGCCGACCTGCGCGCCAAGATCGACCAGGTTGCGCTGGGCGGCGGGGAGGCTGCGCGCGCCAAGCATGTCGCCCGCGGCAAGCTGCTGCCGCGCGAGCGCGTGCGCACCCTGCTCGATGCGGGCTCGCCGTTTCTCGAACTGTCGCAGCTCGCCGCGCTCGGCATGTACGACAACGAGGCGCCCTGCGCCGGCATCATCACCGGCATCGGCCGCGTCCTCGGCCACGAATGCATGATCATCGTGAACGACGCCACGGTGAAGGGCGGCACCTATTTCCCGATGACGGTGAAAAAGCATTTGCGCGCGCAGGAGATCGCGGCGCAGAACAACCTGCCCTGCATCTACCTGGTGGACTCCGGGGGCGCCAACCTGCCCACCTGGGAAGAGGTGTTTCCCGACCGCGAGCACTTCGGCCGCATTTTCTACAACCAGGCCAATATGTCGGCCGCGGGCATACCCCAGATCGCGGTGGTGATGGGATCGTGCACCGCGGGCGGCGCCTATGTGCCGGCGATGTCCGACGAAGCCGTCATCGTCAAGGGCCAGGGCACGATTTTTCTGGGCGGGCCGCCGCTGGTGAAAGCCGCCACGGGCGAAATCGTCACCCCCGAGGAACTCGGCGGCGCCGACGTGCACACGCGCCAGTCCGGGGTCGCCGACCATTACGCGCTGAACGACGCGCACGCCCTGGCTATTGCCCGAACCATCGTCGCCAACTTGAACCGGGTGAAGCGCGTCTCCACGGTGCTGCGCGAGCCGCGCGAGCCGCTGTATCCGACCGAGGAACTGCGCGGCGTCATCCCCGCCGACACGCGCAAACCCTACGACGTGCGCGAGATCATCGCGCGCTTCGTCGATGGCAGCGAACTCGACGAATTCAAGCAGAACTACGGCACCACGCTGGTGACCGGATTCGCCCATGTCCACGGCTACCCGATCGGCATCGTCGCCAACAACGGCATTCTGTTCTCGGAGTCGGCGCTGAAAGCGGCGCATTTCATCGAGCTGTGCTCGCAGCGCGGCATCCCGCTGCTGTTCCTGCAGAACATCACCGGTTTCATGGTGGGCAAGAAATACGAAAACAGCGGCATCGCCCGCGACGGCGCCAAGATGGTCACCGCCGTGTCCTGCGCGCGCGTGCCCAAATTCACGCTGATCATCGGCGGCAGCTACGGCGCCGGCAACTACGGCATGTGCGGCCGCGCCTACTCGCCGCGCTTCCTGTGGATGTGGCCCAATGCGCGCGTGTCGGTGATGGGCGGCCCGCAGGCGGCCTCGGTGCTCGCCACGGTCAAGCGCGATGGCATCGAAGCCAGGGGCGGCAGCTGGAGCAAGGAAGAGGAAGAGGCGTTCAAGCAGCCTATCCTGGAACAGTACGACCGCAACGGCCACCCTTATTACGCCAGCGCGCGGCTGTGGGACGACGGCGTGATCGCGCCGGAAGATACCCGGCGCGTGCTGGGTCTGGCGCTCTCGGCCGCGCTCAACGCGCCGATCGAAACGACGCGCTTCGGCGTGTTCCGGATGTGAGGCCGCAGCGATGAACTACGAAACCCTGGCAATCACCGTTGAAAACGCGGTCGGCACCATCCGGATGAACCGCCCGGAGGTGCGCAACGCCTTCAACGAAACCATGATCGCCGAGCTGACCCGGGCGTTCCAGTCTGCGGACGCGGACCAGAGCATACGCGCGGTGGTGCTGGCCGGGCAGGGGCCGGCTTTCTGCGCCGGCGCCGACCTGAACTGGATGAAGAAAATGTCCGGCTACAGCCTGGAGGAGAACCGCGCCGACGCCCTGGGCCTGGCCGCGATGCTGAACACCATCTACATGATGAAAAAACCGACCGTCGCGCGCGTGCACGGCCCGGCCTTTGCCGGGGGCATGGGCCTGGTCGCGGCCTGCGATATCGCTGTGGCGGCCGAGGAGGCCGAGTTCTGCCTGTCCGAAGTCAAGCTGGGACTGACTGCGGCCACCATCAGCCCCTATGTAGTCGCCGCCATCGGCGAGCGCTGCGCGCGGCGCTACTTTCTCACCGCCGAGCGCTTTTCCGCCGCCGAGGCCTTGCGCATCGGCCTGGTGCACGAGCTCGTCCCGATGGCGCAACTGGACGCCCGTGTCGACGCCCTGCTCGGCCATCTGCTGCTCGCAAGCCCAGCCGCGATCGCGGCGAGCAAGGAGCTGGTCCGCAGGGTGGCTCACGGCGCCATAGACCAGAACTTGATCGCCGATACCGCCGCGCGCATCGCCGACGCGCGCGCCTCCGCCGACGGCAAGGAAGGCGTGCGCTCCTTCCTGGAAAAGCGCAAACCGTCCTGGACCCCGCCGCGGTAAGACCATCCATGTTCAGCAAAATTCTCATAGCCAACCGCGGCGAAATCGCCTGCCGCGTGATCAAGACCGCGCGCCGCCTGGGCGTGAAATGCGTGGCCGTCTATTCCGCGGCCGACGCCGGCGCGCGCCACGTGGCCCTCGCCGACGAGGCATATTGCATCGGGCCGGCCGCAGCCAAGGACAGCTATCTGCGCGGCGACAAGATCCTGGAGACGGCCAGGCAGTGCGGCGCGGAAGGCGTCCATCCGGGCTACGGCTTCCTGTCGGAGAACGCGGACTTCGCCGAGGCCTGCATTGCGTCGGGCCTGGTGTTCATCGGGCCGCCGCCCGCTGCGATCCGCGCCATGGGCAGCAAGAGCGCGGCCAAGGACATCATGGGCCGCGCCGGCGTGCCGCTGGTGCCGGGCTATCACGGCGACGCGCAGGACGAGAAGCGGCTGCAGCAAGAGGCGGACAAGATCGGTTATCCGGTGCTGATCAAGGCCTCGGCCGGCGGCGGCGGCAAGGGCATGCGCATCGTCGACCAGGCCGCCGATTTCAGCGCCGCACTCGCCTCCTGCCAGCGCGAATCCAAAGCCAGCTTCGGCGACGCGCGCGTGCTGCTGGAAAAATACCT
>JAJZUK010000077.1 GCA_021847125.1 Pseudomonadota bacterium
TCCGATCAGCGAATCGGTGTACAAGCGCATGGACGCGGAGCGAAAGAGCGTAGCGAACCAGCTGCGTTCCGAAGGCTCGAGCGAGGCCGAGCGCATCCGCGCCGAGGCGGACAAGGAGCGCGAGGTGATCATCGCCAACGCCTACAAGGAAGCGCAGCGCATCAAGGGCGAGGGCGATGCCAAGGCGGCGGCGATCTACGCGCAGGCATTCGGCCAGAATCCGGAGTTTTACGCCTTCTACCGCAGCCTCGAAGCCTACCGCTCGAGCTTCAAGAACCGCAGCGATGTGCTGGTGCTGGAGCCCAATTCGGATTTCTTCAAGTATCTCAAGGGCCCCGGCAAAGGCACGAAGTAGCGGTCAGGGGAGAGCGGGGATGGGGACCACTTTCCTCATGGCGTTTGCGCTGATGCTGGTGATCGAGGGCGTCCTGCCGTTCCTGTTCCCGGCGCAGTGGCGCGAGACCTTTCGCCGCATCACCCAGTTCAGCGACGGACAGATCCGGTTTTTCGGACTGACGTCGATGCTCGCGGGTTTGTTGCTGCTGTTGTTGGCGAAGTAAGGAGCGAAGGGTGACGAGCGAACGCAGGGCCGGAATTTCCGCGCGCGCCGATTGCTTTGCATACACCGCGAATTTTCATGCGTAACTGGGTCCTGCCCGAATTTATCGAGGACATCCTGCCGCCGGAGGCGCGCGGGATAGAGTCGCTGCGCGCGCAGCTGCTGGAACTGTTCCGCGTGCACGGCTACGAACTGGTGATGCCGCCGCTGCTGGAGTACCTGGAATCGCTGCTGACCGGCACCGGCCACGACATGGACCTGCGCACGTTCAAGCTGGTGGATCAGCTGTCCGGACGCACCATGGGCGTGAGAGCCGACATCACGCCGCAGGTGGCGCGCATCGATGCGCATCTGCTCAACCGCAAGGGCGTGACGCGCCTGTGCTATTGCGGCTCGGTGCTGCATACGCTGCCGGCCGGCCTCACCTCGACGCGCGAGCCGCTGCAGATCGGCGCCGAAATCTACGGCCACGCCGGCATCGACAGCGACCTGGAAATCCAGCGTCTGCTCACGCAGGCGCTCAAGCTGTGCCAGCTGCCCGACGCGCGTCTCGACCTCGGCCACGTGGCCGTGTTTCGCGCGCTGGCGCAGCGCGGCGGCGTGGGCTCCGAGCTGGAAGCCGAGCTGTTCGCCGCGCTGCAGGCAAAGGACGTTGCGGCCCTGCGTGGCCTGAGCAAAGGCCTGAAGCCTGCGACCCGCAATGCGATCCTGCTGCTGCCGGAACTGTACGGCGGGCGCGAAGTGATTGCGCGCGCGCGGCGCAAGCTGCCCAAGCACGCCGAGATTGCGCGTGCGCTCTCCGATCTGGAACGCCTTACCGCGACCGAGGACATTCCGGTCAGCATCGACCTGGCCGACCTGCGCGGCTATCACTATCACAGCGGCGTCACGTTCGCCGCCTATTGCGCCCGGCTGCCCAACGCGATCGCGCTGGGCGGGCGCTACGACGGCGTCGGCAAGGCTTTTGGCCGTGCCCGGCCGGCGACCGGGTTCACCCTGTACCTGCTGGAACTCGCGCGCCTGGCGCCGGCGGCGCCGGCACCGGGCTGCATCCGCGCGCCGCGCACGGGCGACGCGGCGCTCGCGGCCGCGGTCGCGCGCCTGCGCGTAGCCGGCGAAGTGGTGATTCAGGATCTGCCGGGGCACCAACACGATGGCGGGGAGGAGCGCTGCACGCGCAAACTGGTTAAGCTGAAAGGCAAATGGCAGGTCGGAAAGATATGATTCCGCGCGCGGACGCACCGGTCCGCGCCGCGGCATCCCCAATTCACTTTTCTTGGATCGAGCATGGCAAAGAATGTAGTGGTGATCGGCACCCAATGGGGTGACGAAGGCAAGGGCAAGGTCGTAGACTGGCTCACCGACCATGCCCAGGGCGTGGTGCGCTTCCAGGGCGGCCACAACGCCGGCCATACGCTGGTGATCAACGGCAAGAAGACGATACTGCGCCTGATACCCTCGGGCATCCTGCGCCAGGGCGTCGCCTGCTATATCGGCAATGGCGTGGTGCTGTCGCCCTCCGCCCTGCTGCAGGAGATCGACGAACTCGAGGCGGCCGGCGTCGCGGTCGCGAGCCGGCTGCGCATCTCCGGCGCCTGCCCGCTGATCCTGCCCTATCACGTGGCCATCGACCAGGCGCGCGAAGCGGCCAAAGGCGAGGGCAAGATCGGCACCACCGGGCGCGGCATCGGCCCGGCCTACGAGGACAAGGTCGCGCGGCGCGCGATCCGCCTGCAGGACCTGTTCAATCCACAACGCTTTGCGGAGAAGCTGCGCGAGGTGCTCGATTACCACAATTTCGTGCTGCAGCATTATCTCAAGGCGCAGACCGTCGATTTTCAGAAAACGCACGACGAAGCGCTCGCGTTCGCGCCGCGCCTCGCGCCGATGGTGGCCGACGTGTCTTCGGAACTCTATCGCGCGGCAGCGGCCGGGAAACACCTGCTGTTCGAAGGCGCGCAGGGTTCGCTGCTCGACATCGATCACGGCACCTATCCTTTCGTCACTTCCAGCAGCTGCGTCGCCGGGTCCGCGGCCGGCGGCGCCGGCGTCGGTCCGCAGATGCTGCACTATGTGCTGGGCATCGCCAAGGCCTATTCGACGCGGGTCGGGAGCGGTCCGTTTCCGACCGAACTCGAGGATGCCACGGGCGAGCGGCTGCGCAAGAACGGCAATGAGTTCGGCTCGGTCACGGGCCGGGCGCGTCGCTGCGGCTGGTTCGATGCCGCGGTGCTCAAGCGCTCGATCCAGATCAACGGCATCTCCGGCCTGTGCATCACCAAGCTCGACGTGCTCGACGGCATGGAGCGGATCAAACTCGGGGTCGGCTACCGCGTCGGCGGCACCACCCTGGACATTTTCCCCGCGGGCGCCGACGCTTCCAGCCAGTGCGTGCCGATTTACGAAGAAATGCCGGGCTGGTCCGAAAGCACGGTGGGGATCAGCGACTACAAAGCGCTGCCGGCCAATGCACGCGCCTACCTGTCGCGGCTGGAACAGATCTGCGGCGTCCCGGTGGACATGATTTCCACCGGCCCCGACCGCAATGAGACCATCGTCCTAAGGCATCCGTTCAAGTAGCAGCAGCCAGGCGCAGGACAGCATGCTGCCGCTCGATCAATTGCCGCACAAAGCGGGGGCAGGCGAGCAAACGATACGCCTGCTCGAGGGCGTGCGCGTGCTGGATCTCACCACGTCGATTGCCGGCCCCTACGCGACGCTGCTGCTCGCCGATTTCGGCGCCAGCGTGATCAAGATCGAACGCCGTGAAGGCGACGACGCCCGCGGCTGGGGCCCGCCGTTTCTGGCGCAGCAGTCGTTGTGGTTCCTGTCGGTGAACCGCAACAAGCGCAGCGTTACAACCGCCTGGACGAGGTCGCGGCCGACCGCGAACTGCATGCGCGCGGGATGCTATATTCGGTTGCAGCGTTCGACGCGCGCATTCCGCAGGTAGGCTTGGGGATACGTGTGGACGATTCGGCCCAGACGTACCGCGCACCGCCTCCGGCCCTGGGGGAACATACGGACGAGGTGCTGCGCGACTTGCTCCGCCTCAGCGCAGCGGAAATCGCAGAATTGCATCAACAGAACATCATTTGAGGACAGCAGCCATGGCATACCAGGAAATCCTTTACGCAGAAGACGGACCCGTAGGCACGATCACGCTCAACCGTCCGGACGACGGCAATATGTTTACGCCGCGCATGTGCCACGAGATACGCGATTGCATCAACGAAATCCGGCGCGAGACCCGCACCCGGGTGATCGTGCTCACCGGCGCGGGAGAGCGCTTTTTCTGCATCGGCGGGCGCAAGGAAGGCATGGAGGACACCACGCTCTATGCCGGCACCCTGCCCACGCTCGAAATGTACGAGAGCATAGACCGGCTGCAAAAGCCGGTGATCGCCTCGGTCAACGGCTTCGCCGTAGGCGGGGGCAATGTGCTGCAGATGGTGTGCGATCTCACCATCGCCAAGGAGAGCGCGGTGTTCCGCCAGGTCGGTCCGATGATGGGCAGCTTCGACGCCGGCTACGGCACCTGGTATCTGGAGGACCTGGTCGGAAAGAAGCGCGCCAAGGACATCTGGTACCGCAATCCGAAAATGAGCGCGGCCGAGGCGCTGCAGCTCGGGCTGATCAACAAAGTCGTGCCCGACGCGGAACTCGCGCGCGCGACCCGCGCGATGGCGCTGGAGGTGGCCGAGCGCGGCGCGTTTGCGCTCGCTTCGGTCAAGGCCGCATTCAATGCGCGCCACGGCGGCGTGTCCGGCCTCGCGCGCATGGCGCACGACCTGCTGCTACGCGGCTACCTGCACAGCGAGGAATCGCAGGAGCTGTCGCAGGCGTTTGGAGAGCGGCGCAAGCCGGACCCGGAAAAGTTCGGCCACTAACGCGCAGGGGAGAGCGTGAGCACGATTCTGACCCTGCACGACCCGCAGACCGCGCGCACCTACTATGCCGAAGGCCTGTGGCAGGAGCATACGCTGTACTCGCTGCTGCGCGACCATGCGCAGACGCGCCCGGACGCGTACGCGCTGCGCGACGGTGCGCAGCGCCTGAACTGGAGCGAGCTGCTCGATTGGGTGGACAGCGTGGCCGAGGATCTGCACCGGGCCGGCGTGAAGCGCGGCCAGCGCGTCTCGGTGTGGCTGCCGAGCCGGGTGGAGGCGATCGTGATCCTGCTTGCCTGCTCGCGCAACGGCTATGTGTGCAATCCTTCGCTGCACCAGAACTACACCACCGGCGAAGTGCTGGAACTGCTGGCGCGCATCGAGTGCGCGGCGCTGGTGGCGCAGGCCGGCTACGGCGCCGACGCCGCGCGGCGCGACATCTTCGGCGAGGCGGCCGCGCTTGAGGGCATGTGCCGCGTCTACTGCCTGCAGCCGCGCGGCAAGCCCGCGCCCGATGCGCAGCGCCATGCGTTCCCGCCGCGGCGAGCGGCGCAGCCGGCCAGCCTCGCGGCGGAACCGAATCCGGACAAGGTCACTTATCTCGCGTTCACTTCCGGCACCACCGGCGCGCCCAAAGGGGTGATGCACTCGGACAACACGCTGCTCGCCAACGGACGCGCGATGGTGCGCGACTGGGGCCACGATGCGAGCACGGTGCTGCTGAGTCTGTCTCCGACCTCGCACCACATCGCGAACGTCGGCCTGGCGCAGGCGCTGACGGCCGGATTCGAGATGGTATTGAACGATCTGCCCCAAGGCGCGGACGTCATCGACTGGATCAACGAGACCGGCGCGACCTATGTCATGGGCGTGCCCACGCACGCGATCGACACGCTCGCGCTGATGCGCCGGCGCGCTCAGGCCGCGCTTGGCCGGGTGAAGGTGTTCTACATGGCCGGCGCCACCATCCCGCGCGAGCTCGCGGCGAGTTTTCTCGCGCTCGGCATTACGCCGCAGAACGTCTACGGCATGACCGAGAACGGCTCGCACCAGTACACCCTGCCCGGCGATGCCGCCGACACCATCGTCTCGACTTGCGGGCGCGCCTGCAGCGGCTACGAGATCCGATTGTGGCGCCAGGACGATCCCGACGTGGAAGTCGCCGCGGGAGAGATCGGCGAGATCGGCGGGCGCGGCGCGCTGCTGACCTTGGGCTATTTCGGCAATCAGCACGCGACCGAAACTTCGTTCAATGCGCATGGCTGGTTCATGAGCGGCGACCTGGGGCGTTTCGACGCGAACGGCAATCTGCAGGTGGTCGGGCGCATGAAGGACCTGATCATCCGCGGCGGCCACAATATCTATCCGGCGCGCATCGAAGACCTAGCGCATCGCCATCCGGGGGTGTCCAAGGCAGTTGCCTTCCCGATCGCGGATGCGCGCCTGGGCGAACGCGTTTGCCTCGCGATCATCGCGCGCAGCTCGCCCGCGCCGAGCGCCGAGGACATGCTCGCGCATCTGGATGCCGCGGGCTTGTCCAAGTACGACATGCCCGAGTATTACCTGGTGCTGCCGGAATTTCCGCTGACGGCCTCGGGCAAGACGCTCAAGCGCGAACTCGTCGCCTGGGCCAGGGACAGCCGCATTCGACCCACACCCTGCCGCTTCGGCGGCGCCGGCCAATCCGCATAAGAACGATCGAGGTCACCATGAGCGTAGAGCTGACACGGCAGGACGAATTCGCTGTAGTAACGCTGAACCGGCCCGAGACGCTCAATGCGCTGTCCGCCGCGGTGCTG
>JAJZUK010000078.1 GCA_021847125.1 Pseudomonadota bacterium
CGCGAGCCTGAAGTGGCCGGCGATGACCATGGAGTTCAAGGTCAAGGACGCGGCGCTGCTGCGCGCGCTCAAGCCGGGCGAGAAAGTGGTGTTCGACCTCGCCGGCGCGCCCGGCGGCGAGTACACCATCGTGAGCATTCAGGCCGCCGCGGCGCAGTCCTCCGCGGCATCGAAGCCGGCCAGCGCAGCGAAGCCCGCAGCCGACGCGCACCAGGGTCACTGACATGCTCGGGCGCGTCATCGAATGGTCGGTGAAGAACGTCTTTCTCGTGCTCCTGGCCACGCTGTTCGTCGTCGCCGCGGGCGTGTATGCCGTGCTGCGCACGCCGCTGGATGCGATTCCGGACCTGTCGGATGTGCAGGTGATCATCTATACCGAGTACCCGGGCCAGGCGCCGCAGGTGGTGGAGGACCAGGTCACCTATCCCCTGAGCACGGCCATGCTGGCGGTGCCCAAGGCCAAGGTGGTGCGCGGGCTGTCGATGTTCGGCGCGTCTTTCATCTACGTGATATTCGAGGACGGCACCGACATCTACTGGGCGCGCACCCGGGTGCTCGAATACCTCAACTTCGCCTCCGGCCGCATGCCGCGCGGCGTCACGCCTACGCTCGGGCCGGATGCGACCGGCGTGGGCTGGGTGTACGAGTATGCGGTGCTCGCGGCCAAGCGCTCGCTGGCAGAGCTGCGCACGATCCAGGACTGGTTCGTGCGCTATCAGCTCACCAAGGCCCAGGGCGTGGCCGAGGTCGCGAGCGTGGGCGGCTTCGTCCAGACCTACCAGGTCACGGTGGACCCGCGCAAACTGCAGGCTTACGGCGTGCCGCTGATGAAAGTGGCGGAGGTCATACGCTCGAGCAACCGCGATGTCGGCGGGCGCGCGATCGAAATGGCGGAGACCGAGTTCGTGGTGCGCGGCCGCGGCTACTTGCGCGGCGCTTCCGATATCGAGAATCTGGTGGTGAAGGCGGACAAGGGCACGCCGGTGCTGATCCGCGACATCGGGCGCGTCGAACTGGTGCCGGACGAGCGCCGCGGCCTGACCGAGCTCAACGGCGAAGGTGAGGTGGTGGCCGGTATTGCCATCGCGCGCTACGGCCAGAACGCGCTCGATGTCATCCACAATCTCAAAACCAAAATCGCGGAAATCTCTTCCGGCCTGCCGCCGGGCGTGTCGCTGCAGCCGGTGTACGACCGCTCGGACCTGATCCATCGCGCGATCGGCACCTTGAAACGTACGCTGATCGAGGAAAGCGCCATCGTGGCGCTGGTGTGCATCGTGTTCCTGCTGCATGCGAGGAGCGCGCTGGTGGCGATCGTGATGCTGCCGATCGGCGTGCTGATCGCGATGATCGCGATGCACCTGATGGGGCTCAACTCGAACATCATGAGCCTGGGCGGCATCGCCATCGCCATCGGCGCCATGGTGGATGCGGCCATCGTCATGATCGAGAATGCGCACAAGCATCTGGAGCGTGCGCCGCCGGGAGCATCGCGCCTGCAGATCATGATCGATGCCTGCCGCGAAGTCGGGCCGGCGCTGTTTTTCAGCCTGCTGATCATCACCGTGTCCTTCCTGCCGGTGTTCACGCTCGAATCGCAGGAAGGGCGCATGTTCACGCCGCTCGCCTACACCAAGACGTTTTCCATGGCCGGTGCGGCGCTGCTGTCGGTCACGCTGGTGCCGGTGCTGATGCTGCTGTTCATCCGCGGCAAGATCATGCCGGAGAAGAAAAACCCGATCAACCGCTTCCTCATCTGGATCTACCGCCCGGTCATCGCCTGGGTGATGCGCTGGAAGAAGCTCACCATCGCGATGGCCATTGTTGCACTGGGCGCATCCGCCTATCCCGCGATGCAGCTCGGCAGCGAGTTCATGCCGGTGCTCAACGAGGGCTCGCTCTTGTTCATGCCGGCGACGCTGCCCTCGCTGTCGGTGACCAAATCGGCGGAGCTGCTGCAGACCCAGGACAAGATACTCAAGAGCTTTCCCGAGGTCGAATCGGTGTTCGGCAAGGCGGGGCGCGCCGCCACCGCCACCGATCCGGCGCCGCTGGAAATGTTCGAGACGGTGATCAACCTGAAGCCGGAAAGTCAATGGCGTCCGGGCATGACCATCGACAAGCTGATCGCCGAAATGGACAAGGCGGTGCAGATTCCGGGTGTGTCGAACGCCTGGACCATGCCGATCAAGGCGCGCATCGACATGCTCGCGACCGGCATCCGCACGCCCATCGGCATCAAGGTGTTCGGCAAGAATCTGACCGAGATTGAGAAGCTCGCCAAGCAGATCGAGACGGTGGTGAAAACGGTTCCCGGCACGACCAGCGCCTACGCCGAGCGCGTCACCGGCGGCTATTACGTCGACATCGATCCCGACCGCCTGGCGCTGGCGCGCTACGGTCTTGCCGTGGGCGACCTGCAGGACGTGATCGGCATCGCGCTGGGCGGCGAGATGGTCACCACCACGGTCGAAGGCCTGGAACGCTTCGGCGTGGCCGTGCGCTATCCGCGCGAGCTGCGCCAGGACCCGCGGGCGATCGCGAGCCAGGTGCTGGTGCCGGTCATGGGCGGTGCGATGGTCCCGCTGGGGCAGCTCGCGCGCGTGAGCCTGATGCAGGCGCCTCCGGCGATTCGTACCGAGAACGCGCTGCTCACAGCATATATTTTCGTCGACATCCGCGATCGCGACATCGGCGGTTATGTCAGCGATGCGCAGAAGGCGGTGCGCGAACAGGTGAAATTTCCGCCCGGTTATTACGCCACCTGGAGCGGCCAATTCGAGTACATGGAACGGGCCAAGGCCAAGCTGGCCGTGGTGATCCCGCTCACGCTGGTAATCATTTTCCTGCTGCTGTATCTCAATTTCCGGCGTCTGACCGAGACGCTGATCGTGATGCTGTCGGTGCCGTTCGCGCTGGTGGGCGGGATCTGGCTCATGTGGCTGCTCGGCTACAACCTGAGCGTGGCCGTCGCGGTCGGTTTCATCGCGCTCGGCGGCGTGGCGGCCGAGACCGGCGTGGTCATGCTGATCTACCTCGACCATGCCTGGGAGGCGGCCAGGGCGCGGCGCGCGGCCGAAGGCGGCAAACCCACGCTGGCCGATCTTTATGCCGCGATCATGGAAGGTGCAGTCGAACGGGTGCGGCCGAAAATGATGACCGTAGTCGCGATCATGGCGGGCCTGTTGCCGATCATGTGGGGCAGCGGCACCGGCTCCGAGATCATGCGGCGCATCGCGGCGCCGATGGTGGGCGGAATGATTTCCTCGACCATCCTCACGCTGATCGTGATTCCGGCGATCTACGGCCTGGTGAAAGAGTGGAAGCTCGGACAAGACCGCGCAAACTGAAGCTTGCGGCTAGCCTCGCGCCGCTGCAGCCGGCGGCGTCAGCAAATCCCTGAGCGTAAGCCCGGCCGCCTGATCTTCCAGCGCGCGGTTCACGCGCGCCAGAACCGATTCGATTTCCTCCGGGACCGGCACGGCCTGCGGTCCCAAGTACTGCTCTTCCCCGGTCGTGCGCACGGCGTGGAGCAGGTTTTGCACCGCGATCGCGGCGAGATCGCGGCTCGGCAGGTAGGCGGGCGGAGCGTCGCCGGTCTGCGCGAGCAGGCCGCCTTGCTCCAGCGCATGCAGCAAGACCTGCAGCGCGTTAGCGGGTACGCCGAGGCGCTGCGTGAGATCGGCGAAATTCCACGCCGGACCGCCGTCAGTGTAGCTCTTGCCGATCAGATACATCAGCATCAGCGCGACGCGCTCGCGCATGCGGTTGCTCAGCCTGGGCTCGCCCTGTTCCAGCACCAGGTATTGCGGATGCTGAATGTAGAACGCGATGCTCGCGCCGAGCAGCAGGATCAGCCAGTTGAGGTAGAGCCAGATCAGGAACAGCAGGAAGATCGCGAAGCTCGAATAGATCGCGGCGTACTGCGTCGAGGTGCGCGCGAATTCGGCAAAGGCCCCGCTTGCCCCCTGCCACAGCATCCCGGCGACGATACCGCCGGCCAGTGCCGCATTCAGGCGCACCCGGGTGTTGGGGGTGAAGTAATAGGCGAACACGAACACGCCGATCACGAAGAACACCGGGATCGCCTGGCCCAGCGCGTAGACCACGCCGCCGATAGGCCCGTGGTCGAGCAGCAATTTTGCCTGCGGTGTTCCGAGGATGCTCGAAGTAGCGCCGATGATCGAGAATGCCAGCACCGGCCCGACCAGCAGCACGCTCAAGTAGCCGCTGAAACGCCGCGCGAAGCCGCGCAGCTCGTCTACGTGCCAGATGAAATTGACCGATTCCTCGATTTTCTGCATCAGCGACACCACGGTGTAGATCAACAGCGCAAGGCCGATGGAACCGAGGACCTTGAAGTTCAGGTTTTCGATGAACTTGAGTATCCATTTGCTCACGTCCACGCTTTTCTCGCCCAGCGGGGCGAGAAACTGGAGCAGTATCGGGTCGATCTGGTTGTACACGCCGAAGGCCTTGAGCACGGAAAAGGAGAGTGCGAGCAGCGGCACCAGCGCGAGCAGCGTGGTGTAGACGAGACTGGTTGCGCGCAGCGTGAGCTGGCCGTAGGCGAGATCGCGCGCGAGCACCAGCGCCAGGCGCAGCAGCCGGATCATGCCGGTCCTCCAGCCGGGCCTTTCGTCGTAGCGCCCGCTCCAGACCGCGGTGTAGACGGCGGACTTCAAGCCGCTTGCTTTCGTTTTCGCCATCCTGTGCTCCTGCACGCGTGTCGCGCGTTACTTCAACGCTGCTAGAAATCGCCCCATAAGGCTTGCAGCACTGCCAGCGCTGCCACCGGTGCGGTTTCGGTGCGCAGCACGCGCGGCCCCAGGCTGACCGCTTCGAATCCATGCGCCGCGGCTGCCTGGCACTCGGCCCGCGCGAACCCGCCCTCCGGGCCGATCAAGAGCACCGCCGCTGCTGCCGGTGCCGCGCGCTTCAGCGCTGCCGTCGCCTGCGGCGACAGCAGCAGCAGGCGCTGGCTCTTGTCGACGCCGGCGAGATAGGCGTACAGGGTCCGCACCGGAGCTACCGCAGGCACGCGATTGCGTCCGCATTGCTCGCAGGCGGCGATCACTACATGCTGCCAGTGCTGCAGGCGCTTGTCCGCTCGCTCGCCTGCGAGCTTCACCACGCTGCGCTCGGTGGCGAGCGGGGCGATGGCGCTGACGCCGAGCTCGGTGGCTTTTTGCAGGCTGTAGTCCATGCGCTCGCCCGCGGAAATGCCCAGCGCCAGCGTGAGTTGCAGCGGCGATTCGAGTTCGGTCGCATGGAACTCGAGCAGGCGCGCGCGCGTCTCGCGCTTGCTCACCGCGACCAGGCTCGCGCGGTATTCCCCGCCTTCGCCGTTAAACAGCGTGAGCGTGTCGCCTTCCTGCAGGCGCAGCACGCCGACCGCGTGACGCGCGGCCGCCTCGGGCAGAACCACTTCCGCACCCGGCGAAAGCGCCAGATCGCAGTACAGGCGCGTTGCAGCACAGCGGGGCGATTCGGGCTTCATGTCAAAATTCTAGCACCCGGGCGTGCGCCCGCCGCGATTTGTGGCGATGGGCTCTATCCCCGCACTAAGACAACCGCTTTGGTCGGAGCCCGCCGCCTCGTGTTTGTTGTCTTACCGGGATAAAGATTCGAGCGTGGGCATGCGTCAGGACTGGCCGAGAATTCTTTTGACTTCGCGCTCCAGTTCCACCAGGTCGCGCTCGACAATGGCCCAGACCGCATCCAGATTCACTTCGGCGTAGCCGTGGATCAGACGGTCGCGTGTCCCGATGATTTTCCTCCACGGTACGGCACGTTCGTCGGACCGCAGTTCGCTGCTGAGATTTCGCGCCGCTTCTCCGATTATCTCGATCTGCCGAATAACCGCGCTTTGAATCATGTCGTCCGCCATGAATGCGGCGCGGCCCGTTGCGGTGAAGCGCCGAATGCGCTCTATCGCTTCCGCAATATGCACGACGTACAACTTGTCGCGATCATTCATAGTGCGCGCGCCTCGGCCAGAATGCGCTCCCGGATCAGGGGGTGCAGTTCCGGTTCGGTGAGAAGATCGACCTTCACGCCGAGCGCATCTTCAATATCCTGTTGCAGTCCAACGAGATCGAACAGCGAAGTGCCTTGGCGCACATCGACAAGCAGGTCGATGTCGCTGCCCTCCTGGTCAACGCCTTTCACGACCGATCCGAACACGCGCAGATTGCTCGCGCCGTGTCCGGCAGCGATGGCAAGCAGCTTGTCTCTATGGGCGG
>JAJZUK010000079.1 GCA_021847125.1 Pseudomonadota bacterium
CTCGCGGTGGACACCCTTGCCTCTGGCTAACCATTCCCCTTGTCGGGCTGGTAGAGGACTTCCACCTCCAAATGGGTGCGCCCTGCCGGGCGCACAAACAAAAAGGGCGCAAGCGATGCTTGCGCCCTTTGCTACTACGTGCCGGGGAAGCTTCGACTAGCCTTTCAGGCACTCGCTCATGAATTTCTTGCGCTCTTCGCCTTTGAGTTTCTTCGCGCCGGCTTCCTTGTTGCAATAACCCATCTTCTGTTTCTGCTCCGTGGGTTTGCCTGCCGCTTTGGCCGCGGGTGCCGCCGCCGCGGGTGCCGCGTCCCCGCCCTTGAGGCAACTGCTCATGAACTTCTTGCGCGCCTCGCCCGCGAGTTTCTTTTCCTTGGCTTCCTTGTTGCAATCGCCCATCTTGCTCTGTTGGGCGCTCATTTTCTTTTCCGCCGCGGGCGCGGCGGGCTTTTCGGCCGGCTTCTTGTCCTGGGCCTGCGCCACGGACAGGCAAAACAGGCTTGCCACCAGTGCTGCCATCAATTTATGCATGATTTGCTCCCTGTTAGCGGTTATCGACAAAGGTCCTGCCCGGAGTATAACGCCGGCAGCCGCACTCAGTTGACTTCGCGTTTGAGTTCGCCCTGCTGGCGCGCGATGAATTCCTGCGTGCTGTCGTAGCCGCGCAACTGAAGTATGTAATTGCGTACCGCGGCTTCGACCAGCACCGCGAGGTTACGCCCGGCGGCCACCGGAATGACGACCTCGCGTATCGGCAGGCCGAGCACATCCTCGGTCAGTTCATGCAGGGGCAGGCGCTCGGCCGGCGTCGCGCCGGCCTGGCCCGGTTTTTCCAGGTGCACGATCAGCTTGAGGTTCATCTTCGGCCGCACCGCGGTCTCGCCGAAAATGACGCGGATGTTGAGCACGCCCAGGCCGCGCACTTCGAGGAAATCCTTCAGCAGCGGCGGACAGCGCCCTTCCAGCGTCTTGGCGGCGATGCGCGAGATTTCCACCACATCGTCTGCGACCAGGCCGTGGCCGCGGCTGATCAGTTCCAGCGCGAGCTCGCTCTTGCCCACGCCGGATTCGCCGGTAATGAGCACGCCGAGGCCGAGCACGTCCATGAATACGCCGTGCTTGGAAGTCGAATCTGCGAGAACCTTGGCCAGATAGCGGCGCAGGGTATCGATGACCGCATCGGCCGCGGCAGCGGTTGCCAGCACCGGTACGCTTTTCGTCTCGGCTTCCTGCAGCAAGGCCGCTGGTGCGGCCACGCTTTCCGCGAGGATGATGGCCGCCGGCTCCGCCGCAAACAGATTGCCGATGACCTGGCCGGTCGCGTCGCCGCTATAGCCGCCGATGTAGGCGAGCTCGCGCCGGCCCAGCACCTGGATGCGGTTCGGATGGATCAGGTTGAGATGGCCGACCAGCGCCGCGGTATCGGCGCTGTCGCGGCGCACCGGCAGCGCTTCGCCGCTGCGGCCGGTGACCCAGCCTAAGCCCAGTTTCGCGGCGTTGTCTTCATACAGCCGCGCGATGCTGGTCTGTAACATCGGGTTGCCAGTTGCTGATGAGCTGGTGCAGGGCGCCCGCGTCCTGGGCTTGGATGAATTGCTCGCGCAGATCCGGGTCGGAGAACATCTGCGCCAGTTCGGACAGGATTTGCAGATGCTGTTCCGTCGCCTGCTCCGGCACCAGCAGCACGAACAGCAACTTCACCGGCTTGCCGTCGGGGGAGTCGAAAGGCACCGGGGTCGCAAGGCGCACAAACGCGGCCACCGCTTCGCGCAAGCCCTTGATCCGGCCGTGCGGAATGGCTACGCCCTGGCCCAGGCCGGTCGAGCCCAGGCGCTCGCGCGCGAACAGGCTGTCGAACACGAGGCTGCGTGCAAGCCCTTGGTTATTCTCAAAAATAAGGCCGGCTTGCTCGAACATGCGCTTCTTGCTGCTGACCTCGAGGTCGAGGACGATATTGGAGGGCGGTAGCAGTTTTGAAATGAGATTCATAGCGCGAGAGAAATAGGCGGCAGGCTCCCGGCGCGCCCGAATCGGGCAGGGGCTGCCGGAAGGCGCGCCATTCTACCCCAATTCCGCTGCCGCGGTTACTCCTCCTCCGCCGGCTGGCGTTTCAGGGCGTCGTGAGGGCGGGACGACACCTTCTGCTTATGCTTGATGATCTGGCGATCGAGCTTGTCCATCATCAGATCGATGGCCGCATACATATCCGCATCGTCGCTTTCCACGTGGACGTCCTTGCCCGGCATATGCACGCTGATTTCCGCTTTCTGTCGCAGTTTTTGCACCGACAGGATGACGTTGATTTCGATAACCTGGTCGAAATGGCGCTGTACCCGTTCCAGCTTCGACAGTACGTAGTCGCGAATTGCCGGGGTGACTTCGACGTGATGACCACTGACCTGGACGTTCATCTTCGGCTCCTTTTGAAGTTACAGCGACTTGCGCAGGCTCACCGGGGGAATATTCAGCGATTCCCGGTACTTGGCAATAGTGCGGCGTGCGACCACGATGCCTTGCTCACCCAGGATCTGGGCGATCTTGCTGTCCGACAACGGTTTCTTGCCGTCCTCGGCGTGGATCAGTTGTTTCAGCAGCGCGCGTATCGCCGTGGCCGAACAGGCGCCGCCGGTCTCGGTGGCCACATGGCTGCCGAAAAAATATTTCAGTTCGAAAATGCCGCGCGGCGTGGCCATGAATTTTTGCGTCGTGACGCGCGACACCGTGGATTCGTGCAGGCTCAGGGTCTCGGCGATCTCGCGCAGCACCAGCGGGCGCATTGCGACTTCGCCGTGGTCGAAGAAATGCCTTTGCTGTTCCACGATCGCCTGCGCCACCCGCAAAATGGTTTCGAAGCGCTGTTGCACGTTCTTGATCAGCCAGCGCGCCTCCTGCAGCTGATTGGACAGCCGGCCGCCGACCGCGTGCGATTTGTTCTGCAGAATTTCCGCATACATGCGGTTGATGCGCAGCTTGGGCATGGCGTCCGGATTGAGGCTGACGCTCCATGCGTTCTTCACTTTGCGCACGATGACGTCGGGCACGATATAGCGCGTATCGCTCGTCGCGTATTCGGCGCCGGGATGCGGGTTGAGGCTCTGGATCAGCTGCTGTGCGCGGCGCAGGCTGTCGTCGTCGCAATGCAGTTGCCGCTTCAGCCGGGCGAAATCGTGTGCCGCGAGCGCCTCCAGATGGTTGTGCACGATGCCGATCGCGAGCTCTCGCTCCGGCGTGTCCGGCGGCAGCGCCTTCAACTGCAGTTCCAGGCATTCGGCAGGTGTGCGCGCGCCGACGCCGGTGGGATCGAGGCTTTGCAGCTGATGCAGGGCGACCTGCAGCTCGTCCAGGCCCACTTCCAATTCCGGCGGCAGCAGTTCGGCGATTTCTTCCAGGTTTTGCGACAGGTAGCCGCCTTCGTCCAGGGCCGCGATCAAGGTGTTGACCAGGCTTTTGTCGCGCGCCGAGAGCTGCGTCAGGGCCAACTGCCCGATCAGGTGCTCGCTCAGGGTAGGGGCGATCGCGGCCAGTTGCGGATAATCCGATTCCTCGCCGTCCTCGCGCCTGGGGCCGGCAGAAGGCGCATCGGTAAACCAGTCGATTTCGCCTGCGTCACCCGAGGGCGAGTCGTTGGCCGGCGCCTCGCTCTCAGTGGCGGCGTATTCCTCGCGGCTCGCTCCGTTGTGAGGCGGGCTCACCGGCTCCGGTTCCACATCCGCGCGTTCCAGCAGCGGATTTTCCATGAGGAACTTTTCCAGCTCCTGATTCAGTTCGAGGGTGGACAATTGCAGCAGCCGTATGGATTGCTGCAACTGCGGGGTCAGCGTCAGCTGTTGCGACAGCTTGAGTTGCAGGGTTTGTTTCATCTTGTGCGGGGAGCGGGTGGATAGCCTGCCGGCTACATGCGGAAATGCTCGCCCAGATACACTCGTCTCACGTTTTCATTATAGACGATTTCATCCGGCTTGCCCTGTGCCAGCACCGACCCTTCGTTGATGATGTAGGCGTGATCGCAGATGCCCAGGGTCTCGCGCACGTTGTGATCGGTGATGAGCACGCCGATGCCGCGCTGCTTGAGAAAGCCGATGATTTTCTGGATGTCGAGCACGGCGATCGGGTCGACGCCGGCGAAGGGCTCGTCCAGCAGGATGAAGCTCGGCCGTGCCGCGAGCGCGCGCGCGATTTCGACGCGCCGGCGCTCGCCGCCGGAGAGCGACAGCGCCGGATTGTTGCGCAAATGCGCGATGTGCAGCTCGTGCAGCAGGCTTTCCAGGCGCTCCTCGATCTGCCCTTGCGACAGATCCTGCAGTTCCAGCACCGCCTGCACGTTTTCCTGCACCGTCAATTTGCGGAACACTGAAGTTTCCTGGGGCAGATAGGACAGGCCCAGGCGCGCCCTGCGGTGGATCGGAAATTTGCTGATTTCCTTGCCGTCCAGGCTGATGCTGCCGCCGTCCAGACGCAGCAGCCCGACCATCATGTAGAAGCAGGTGGTCTTGCCGGCGCCGTTGGGTCCGAGCAGGCCCACCACTTCGCCGCTCTTTACTTCCAGAGATACGTCCTGCACGACGGTGCGGGATTTGTAGCGTTTTTTCAGATTGCTGGCTTTGAGCTCGTTCATGGGCGCTAGCGCTTGCTCGCGTCGGACGCGGGAGCCGTGGCGGGTTCTTCGGCGGTGGTGCGTGGCTGGATCACCGCATGTACCCTGCCATCGGGGCCGCTGCCGGGGCCGGCGCCGCCGCTGACGCTGAAATACTCGGTGCGGGCATCGTAGGAGATGTAATTGCCGCGTACCTCATCGGCAGGCTCGCGCAGGAGCCGCGCCTGATTGAAGAATTCCACCCGGTCCAGTTTGCCGTTGTATTCGATCCGCTCGGCCTCGCCCTGGATATAGCCGTCGGCGCCGTCGCGTTTCTGGCGGAAGGTGGCCGGATGGCCGGTCGCGCTGCCGTACTGGTAGCCGTCCTGGTCCTGGCGCACCGTGATCTTGTCGGCGCGTATGCTGAGCGTCCCCTGGGTCATGACCACGCGCCCTTCGAACACGCTGGTCTTGTGCACGTCGTCGACGTGCATGCGGTCCGATTCCAGATTGATCGGTTTCGCGCGGTCGGCGCGCTCCGCCTGCGCGCTTCCGGCCCATCCCAGGCAAGCGGCGCACAGGAGCAGTAGCGCTAGATCATTTGCCCGCATCGAACGTGCCCCGGACCTGCGACAACAGCGTGAACTGCCGCGTCTTGTTGTTGAATTCCATGCCGACCCCTGCGAGCCGGGAGCGGCCCTCGGTAATGATCACCGGCCTGTTGGTGCTGGCGAGGTCGCGGTCGGGATCGATTTGCAGATATTCGGTCTGCATGCGCAACTCGCTGCGCTGCGCGCTGGCTTCGCGCACCACCACTACGTTGCCGAAAAAACTCGCCTGCTCGCCGTTCCTGGAGATGAGGCCGCGGTCGGCGCGGATCACTATGGGGGCGGCATCGTCATGGCGCTGCACCAGGCGCGGCGCCACGATGTCCGTGCTCTCGTCGTCGGGATAGTGCAGCATGCGCGCGGCCGAAAGGCTGTACTCGGGTTTGCCGTCGGCGCCCATCTTGGTGATGCCGAAGTCCTCGGCGATGAAGTCAGGATCGTGGCGCAGTTTGCCGGTCTTGTCGTAATCGGGGGCCTGTACCGCGCGCTCCAGCCAAAAGCTGGCCGCTGCGAGCGCGAGCAGCAGCAGCAGCGGAAACAGGCTCGATACGCGGTCGCGCTTCATTGCAGATGGGCGCTGATCGCGCGTTCGAGCGCGCCTTGGGCACGCAGGATGAATTCGCACACTTCGCGCACGGCGCCGTGTCCGCCGCCTGCGCGCGTCACATAGTGGGCGCGCGACTTCAGCGCCTCGGGCGCCGCCGGTACGGTCGCGGCAAAGCCGCAGCGGGTGATCAACGGCAGGTCGAGCAGATCATCGCCCATGCAGCCCGATTGCTCCGTCGCCAGCCCCAGCTGCGCCAGCAGCGCGCCGTGGGCTTCGCGCTTGTCCTGCGCGCCCTGGTAGAGGTGGGAGATACCCAGGTTGATCGCGCGCAGTTCCACCGCGCGCGATCTTCTTCCCGTGATCAGCGCGACCTCCACGCCGTATTGGCGCAGCATCTTGATGCCGTGGCCGTCCTGGATGTTGAACGCCTTCAGCTCCTCGCCGCGTTCGGAGTAATACAGCGTGCCGTCG
>JAJZUK010000080.1 GCA_021847125.1 Pseudomonadota bacterium
GGCGGTCAGCAGGAACTCGAGGCGCTCGAAGGTCTGCCGCCCGAGGCGCGTGTCGGCACCTGGGTATTCGAATGGTATTGGAACCAGCCCGGCGTGCCGCACGTCGCCGAATTCGTCGCCGCGATCCAGAAGAAAACCGGCAAAGTGCCGACCGCACGCACCTGGTTCGGCTTCGCCTCGACCTGGACCTGCGCGCTGGCCGCCGGCGCCGCGAAGTCGCTCGATGCCGTCAAGATGGCGAAGGCACTGCAGGGCTTCCGGCTGCCGCCCGAGGTGGCGTTGATGCCGGACCCGGCCATATTCCGCGCCGGCCAGAATCAGCTCATCCCCAACCTGTACGTGGGCAATGCGCAGGCAAAGGGCAGCGCCGACAACGATCTGTTCCATGTGACGCAAGTCGTCAAGGGTGCGGAGGTCTCGCCCACGCTCGAGGAGTCCGGCTGCAAGATGGTCTGGCCGGCCTGAGGTCCCGGGGTCACTGAATGACCGACAGCGCGGCGCAGCGCGCGCCGCGCTGTCGAGTTTCCACCACTTCCATTGCGGTTCATCCCGGCCGGCCCATCTGCGGCCCGCCATGCCTGCGCGCAATTGAAAAATATTTGAGGTTTAGCAACTGATGTCACAATTACTTTTCTTCAACGTTTTTAACGGGCTCATCGTCGGCGCATTTTATGCGCTGATGGCGCTGGGCCTGTCGCTGATCCTGAACCTGAGCGGCGTGATCAACTTCGCCCACGGCGGCTTTCTCGCGATCGGCGCCTATCTCGCCTATTCGCTCATGCCGTATATCGGCTTCTGGGGCGCCCTCGTGGTGGCGCCATTCCTTACCGCCGCGATCGGCCTGCTGGTCGAGCGCCTGCTGATCCGCCGCCTCTATGGCCGCGATCCGCTGTACAGCCTGCTCTTGACCTTCGGCCTTGCCTACATCTTCGAGGACGGCACGCGCTATATCTGGGGCGCGCAAAGCGTGCCGTTCCCGATTCCCGAAGCGCTGACGACGCCGCTGAGCACGGAAATGTTCTTCCTCACCGGCTACCGCATTTTCATGGTCGTGCTGGTCGCGGCGGCGGTCGGCGCCCTGTTCTACATTTTGAACCGCACCCGCCTCGGCATACGCATCCGCGCCGGCACGCTCGACCTGGAGACGGTCTCGGTGCTCGGCGTCAACGTGCGCATCCTGCGCAATCTCAACTTCGGCCTCGGCATCTATCTCGCCGGACTCGCGGGCGTGCTCGCCGCGGGCATGCTCGGGCTCGCGCCCACCATCGGCACTTCGCTGATCATGCCCAGCTTCGTCGCCATTATCGTGGGCGGGCTCGGCAGCCTGCCGGGCACGCTGCTCGGCGGCCTGCTCATCGGCGTCGCCTCGGGCATCACCACGGTGTACTTTCCCTCGGCGACCGAAGCGATCATGTACGTGATGATGGGCGCTGTTCTGCTGCTGCGGCCGCGCGGTCTCCTGGGCGAAGAAGGACGAATTCAATGAACGGCCTCAACAAACAGACTTCCAACGCAATCGTCTGGCTGATATTGCTGACCATGCCCTACTGGATGGGTGCAATCGGCGGCTATACCGAGCTCGCGAGCCGCGTGCTCGTGCTTGGCCTCGCGGCGATGGCGCTCAATTTCCTGCTCGGCTTCACCGGCGTGCTGTCGTTCGGCCATGCCGCCTATTTCGGCCTCGGCGCCTACGGCACCGCCATTACCATCAAGTACCTGGCGCCGAGCACGCCCTTGGCGATTGTTCTCGGCGTGATCGTCGGCACCGTCGCCGCAGCCTTGATCGGCGCGCTGATCGTCAAGCGCCGCGGCACCTACTTCGCCATGGTGACCATCGCCTTCGGCCAGGTGTTCTACTTCATCGCGTTCCGCTGGAACGAAGTCACCGGCGGCGACGACGGCCTCACCGGCTGGCACCGCCAAATAATCAATCTCGGCGTGACGCAGCTCGACATCATGGGCAACGACAAGGCCTTCTATTACATGGTGCTCGCCGTGTTTGCGGTCGCGGTCGGCATCATGGCGCTGCTGCTGCGCTCACCTTTCGGCCGGACGCTGATTGCGATCCGCGAAAACGAGCAGCGCGCGCGTTTTCTCGGCATCGCCGTCGAGCAGCACATCTGGCTTGCGTTCGTGATTTCCTGCCTGTTCGTGAGCCTGGCCGGCACGCTGTATGCGCTGCTCAACAACTTCACCGACCCGCGCGCATTGCGCTGGGACCTGTCCGGCAATTTCGTGATCATGGCGGTGCTCGGCGGCATGCGCTCGTTCTGGGGTCCGCTGGTCGGCGCCGCGATTTTCGTCGTGCTGCAGGACTATGTGTCGAGCCAGACCGAGAACTGGATGTCCTTCATCGGCATCTTCTTCGTGCTCGTGGTGCTGTTCTTCCCCCGCGGCGTGCTCGGCATCATCAAAAGGAGGACGGCGCAATGAGCCTGCTCAAAGTACAGAACGTGTCGCGCCAGTTCGGCAGCCTGGTCGCCGTCAACGGCGTCTCGCTCACGGTCGAACCGGGCGAGTTGCGGGCGGTGATCGGCCCGAACGGCGCCGGCAAGACCACGTTCTTCAACCTGATCAGCGGCTTTTTCCCGCCGAGCTCGGGCAGCATCGTGTTCGACGGCCAGGACATCACCGCGCTGCCGCCGCACAAGCGCGTGGGCTTGGGCATGGCGCGCACCTTCCAGATCACGCAGATATTTCCCGAGCTCAGCGTGCGCGAGAATCTGCGCATCCCGGTCGAGGTCGCGGCCGGCCATCGGTTAAGCCCGTGGCAGTCCCGCGATTCCGCGGGCGAATCGCGCGCGCGCGTGATCGACCTCATGGAAATGGGCGGACTCACCGACAAGGCCGACCGCCTCGTCGGCGAGCTCTCGCACGGTGACCAGCGCGCGACCGAAATCATGATGTCGCTCGCGCTCAAGCCGCGGCTGTTGCTGCTCGACGAGCCGACCGCCGGCATGGGCGACCAGGAAACCTACGACATCACGCGCCTGATCCGCCGCCTGCACAAGGATCAGGGACTCTCCATCGTGCTGATCGAGCACGACATGCGCGTCATTTTTCATCTTGCCGATCGCATCATGGTGCTGGCCGAAGGTTCGGTGCTGGCCGAAGGCACGCCCGACGAGATCGGCGCAAACGAATTGGTGCAGGCAGCTTATCTGGGGAAAGCAGCATGACGAAAGTGCTCGAAGCGGAAGCGCTGCACACCTTCTACGGCAAGAGCCACATCCTTCACGGCGTAACGCTGGAGGTGCGCGAGGGAGAAATCGTTACCCTGCTCGGGCGCAACGGCGCGGGCAAGACGACCACGCTGCGCAGCCTGGTCGGACTCACGCATGCGCGCGAGGGCGCGGTGCGCGTGCTCGGTCATGCGACCACCGACTGGCCTCCCTACCGCATCGCTGCCCTCGGCGTGGGTTATGTGCCGGAGGGGCGGCGCATTTTCGCCAACCTGACGGTGGAGGAAAACCTCAGGGTGCCGCTCGAGCGCCCGGGTCCGTGGAATGTCGCGCGCGTCTACCAGCTGTTCCCACGCCTGGCCGAGCGCAAGACCAACAAAGGGCGCCAGCTCTCGGGCGGAGAACAGGAGATGCTCGCGATCGCGCGCGCGCTGCTGCTCAATCCGAAGGTTCTGTTGCTCGACGAACCCTCGCAAGGCCTCGCACCGATCATCGTGCAGGACGTGTTCGACGTCATCGTCGCCATGCGCAAGGAAGGCATGTCGGTGCTGCTGGTCGAACAGAACGTGCGCGCCGCGGTCGAGATCGCCGACCGCGCCTACGTGCTGGACGACGGCAAGGTCGTATACGAGGGAGCCGCAGCCGAGTTCGCCAAGGATGAGGAACGGGTGCGCGCGCTGGCCGGTGCCAGCGCCGAGAAGTGGGAAGAGGTCGAATAATTTTCCCGCCTGGCAGCGGGGCGCAGGCGTTCGCTTGCGCCTCGCTGCGCGCTATCCGCGCGGCTGATGTAGTGTGCGGCGCAGCCTAAGCTGTTCCGGTCCGTGCCGGAAGATTTCCATTTAACGTGACCTGCGTCAACCCGAGGCGTTTCGAACTGGCGCATTATTATTGGACGTGCTGCGACAGCTCGTATCCCTGCGTTTGCTTTGAGTTCCAAGCCGAAGTATCCTCCGTTTCCGACCCCGGTATGGCTACACCTGAAGCGTTGCTAGGGCCGCACACGACGGAATTCGACGAAGAACGAACGATGGGCTGCCCATACACGCGATTCAGAGCATCTGTCTTAGGGCGGTCTGCGGGCGGCGCTCGCATGCCCCGATCCGGATCCGCATGAACACGCGACGCGCAAGCACGGCCGCGAAGGAGCTGGCTTGGCCCGCTCCGCCTTACTTCGAGTTCGCGCGCGAAAAGGGTGGTTCCGGCTGGGACGATTGCGTGCTGACGTTCCGCGACGGCACCAAGTCCAGCGGCCGGCTGCACCGCTTCGAGGCGGAGGCCGCCGAGCTGAAGTTCGAGCCGCAAGGCGGGCGCGAGCCGGTCAGCATTCCGTTTTCCATTCTGCTGAAACTGTACTTCCCCCAGCCGCTGGCGCTGCGACGCGAGACCCTGCCGGCGGCCGCCACCGCCGCCGAGACCGACAGGCTCAGGCGTTCGGAGCGCTACTCGTTCCGGATCGAACTCGTGAACGGCGAGCTGTTCCTGGGGACTACCCTGGGCTACGTCAGCGCGCTATGCGGTCTGTTTCTGTATTTTCTGGAAGCAAACGGCGATGTCGTGCGCTGTTTCGTGCCGGCCCAGGCGGCGAAAACCTGCAGCATAGATGCGCCGATCGGGCAGGTGCTGGTCGACCAGAACGCAGTTTCCGCCGAGGCCGTGGATGCCGCGTTAAATATGCAGACCCTGCTGCGCACGCAAAAGCTCGGCCAATTCCTGACGCAAAACAGGATCGTGTCGCCGGACCAGCTGGAAACGGCGCTGGAACTCAAGCATAAACGCCCCAAGCAAAAGCTGGGCGAGGCGCTGGTGGAACTGGGCTTCATTTCCAGACCGGAACTGGAAATGGCGCTGGGACGCGAGGCGCTGGAGCGCACGATGCCGATCGGCCAGATCCTGTCGAAAAAGATGGGCATCGTGGACGAGCAGGCGATCAACGGCGCCATGGCAAACAGGCTGGGCATACCGACGGTCGATCTCAAGGCCAAGATCCCGCCCAACATAATCGCCAGAATACCGGCGGCCATCGCGCATCGCCGCCGCGTGATGCCGCTATGCGAGGCCGAAGGCGCGCTGATCGTGGCGATCGAGAACCCGATGGACAATGCCGTGCTGGATGAATTGCGCGCGCTCACGCGCATGAAAATCCTGCCCGTGTCTGCGTCGGCCGAAGACATCGCCAACTCGCTCGCCAACCATTACGGCCCGCCGCCCAGCCTCAGCACCGCGACACCGCCCATCATCGATCGCAGAAAAACCCCGCGCAATGCGCCGCAGGCGGCCGATCCGATGGCAAACACGGTGGCCGGCGTGCAGGAGTTGATGTCCCGCCTGGCGACCGAAAGCGGCAACCAGGACATCCCCGAGCAGCAGGCCGTCCGCAGCGACAGCGCGCTGGTCGGTCTGGTCAACCGCATCATCATCGACGCGGTCGAGCAAAAGGCGTCCGACATCCATATCGAGGCGAACCTCGCGCCCAAGACCACGCGCGTGCGTTTTCGCAAAGACGGCAACCTGGTCGACTATCTGGAATTGCCGGCGCAATTCCGCAATGCGGTCGTATCCAGAATCAAGATCATGAGCCAGCTCGACATCACCGAGCGGCGCAAACCCCAGGACGGCAAGATCGACTTCAGCCGCTTCGGCCCGGCGGCGGTGGAATTGCGCATCGCGACCGTCCCCACCACCGGTGGCTTGGAAGACGTGGTCATGCGCGTGCTTGCCGTTGCCAAACCGGTTCCGCTGAACGAACTGGGCCTGGAGACAGGGGTGTTGAATTCGGTCATGCGGCTCATATCCAAGCCGCACGGCCTGTTCCTCGTCTGCGGGCCGACAGGCTCGGGCAAGACCACCACCCTGCACTCCCTGCTCGCCTTTCTGAACACGGACGAGCGCAAGATCTGGACCGCCGAGGATCCGATCGAGATTACCCAGGCCGGCCTGCGCCAGGTCCAAGTCAATGCCAAGATCGGCTGGACCTTTGCCGTCGCCATGCGCAGCTTCATGCGCGCCGACCCC
>JAJZUK010000081.1 GCA_021847125.1 Pseudomonadota bacterium
AGCAGCAGCGGCGCAGCCCGGGGCGGCGCCGGCCGCTGGCGCCTCAGCCGCGGCAGCCACCGCACCGGCGCAACCGGCCGCCTCTTTCCGCGAGGCTGCATCGGTGATCGCCAATCCGGAGTCCGGGGTGCTCACCATCCGCGCCACCTCGCGCCAGCACGAGAAAATCCAGGAATTCCTCGACCAGGTGATGTCGAACGCGAAACGCCAGGTGTTGATCGAAGCCACTATCGTGGAAGTCCAGCTGAACAACCAGTATCAGCAAGGCATAGACTGGTCGGCTGCGCGCAGCGGTTCAACCGGCTTCACATTCAATCAATCCGTAAGCGGCACCACCACCGCATCGCCGACCGGCAGCATATTCGTGCTCGGCGCCGCGGCGCCCAATTACAGCAATCTGCTCGCCTCGGTGAAGCTGCTCGAATCGTTCGGCAACGTGCGCGTGCTTTCCAGCCCGCGGCTGACGGTGCTGAACAACCAGACCGCAATCCTGAAAGTGGTGGACAACCAGGTCTATTTCACGATCCAGGCGAACACCACCAGTACTGCCAACGTCGGCACCATTACGGCTTTCACTACCACGCCCAACATCGTCGCTGTCGGTTTCATCATGAACGTGACGCCGCAAATCGGCGAGGCAGACAGCGTGCTGCTCAACGTGCGCCCCAGCATATCGCGCATCGTCGGCAATGTCGCCGACCCCAACCCGTCGCTGGCTGCGCCCTGCGGCGCGGCCGGAGCGGGCCTGCCTGGCTGCGGTTCGATCACCAGCAATATTCCGGTAATCCAGACGCGCGAAATGGAATCGCTGATCAAGGTCAACAGCGGCCAGATCGCGGTGATGGGCGGGTTGATCCAGGACCGGGTCAACGACCTGGAGGACAGCATCCCCGGCGCGAACCGCCTCGCCGGCTACGGCGGATTCTTCGGCAACAAGAACCAGACCAACACCAAGACCGAGTTGGTCGTGTTCATGCGCCCTATCGTGATCCGCGATGCCAGCATCGACGGCGACTACCGCGGCTACCGCACGTTCTTGCCCGACGACAAATTCATGGCCGCCCCCAATCCGGGCAAACCGCCGCTGCTCGGCGAGACGCAGGGCAATCCGCGATGAGCCTGCTGCTCGAAGCGCTGAAAAAGGCCGAACTCGCCAAGCAGGCGGCGAAAGAGCAGGCCCCGGCTGCGGACACGCCGCCGCCGTTCACGCGCGACAAGCTGCCGGACATTTCGCAGCCGATGGAGATACACAGCGATGATCTGAGCCTGGCCGAACCCGAGCCGGCGCCCAAGCGCGCAGACAAACCGCCACTCGAGCTCGCGCTGGAGGAACCCCCGCGCGCGGCGCCTGCCGCGCCGCCCCCGCCTCCGCCGCGCGCAGCGCCGATCGAAACGGACTTCACGCCGCCGAGCGAGGCCGCGGAACGCAAACAGGCGCAGCAATTGTTCGAGGCCAAGGAACTCGACGTCAATCCGCGCAAGCCGTTTTACATCACCTTGGGCGCTCTGGGACTATTCGCGCTCGGAACGGTCGGCTACTTCTGGTACGAAATGCAGCCGAAGAACAACTACAAGATACCCCCGCCCTCGGCGCAGCCCGCCGCGCCACCGGCGGCGGCCGCGCCTGTGCCCGAGCCAGCTGCTGCGCCAGTCGCGGCCACGGTGACGCCGCCCACGGGCACCCAGCCATCGCAGCCTGCGCAGACCGCCGCCGGCCCAAGCACGGCACCAACGGCCGCAGCAGCGACTGCTCGCGCCGCTGCCCGATCCGAAGCGCGCGACACGGCCGCTGCGCCGGCAGGTCCAGCGCAGCCGCGCGCAGCGCGGCACGAAGGCGACATCACCATCAAGCCCGCCCGGGTGCAGACCGACCCCGTGCTCGAGGGCGCCTATCAGGCGTTCAATGCGGGCGACCTGGTGCGCGCGCGCGACGGCTACCAGCAAGTGCTGCGCGACAACCCCAACAGCCGCGATGCGCTGCTCGGGCTGGCCGCAGTGGAAATGCAGTCCAAGCACTACGACTCGGCCGAGAGCATCTATACGCGGCTGCTCGACCTCGACCCGCGCGACGCCTATGCGCAGGCGGGGCTGATGGGGCTCAAAGGTCAAATCGATCCGCTGTCGGCGGAATCGCGCGTGAAGAGCATGATCGCGGCGCAGCCCGACGCGAGCTTCCTGCAATTCACCTTGGGCAATCAGTACGCGGCGCAAGGACGCTGGGCCGAAGCGCAGCAAGCGTATTTCCGCGCCTATAGCGGCGACCCCGAACATCCCGATTTTGCCTACAATCTCGCGGTGAGCCTGGACAAGCTGCATCAGGTGAAGCCGGCGCTGGAGTATTACCGGCGCGCATTGGCTCTGTCCGAAGGCCATCCGGTGACCTTCGACATCGCCCAGGTCAACAAGAGGGTGTCGCAACTCGCGCACTGAGCATGAATTCCCCTGCCACCCCCACCGCAGCGGCCAAACGCCATATCGGCCAGATCCTGATCTCGCAGGGCATCCTGACCGAGGACCAGCTGCGCATCGCGCTGCTGGAGCAGATGAAGTCCAAGCTGCCGGTGGGCAAGCTGCTGGTGAACCTGGGCTTCGTTTCCGAGGCCACGCTGCGCGACGCACTATCCGAGAAGCTCGGCCTGCAAAGCGTGGACCTGTCGCAGATCATCATCGACTCGCAGGCGATGAAGCTGGTGCCGCGCGATTTCGCGCTGCGCCACCACATTTTCCCGATCGCGCTCGACCGCGAGCACGGCGCGCTGATCGTGGCGCTGTCGGACACCAACAACATCGTCGCCATCGACCAGCTGCGCGCGCGCCTGCGCGGGGAACTCGAGCTGGAGACGCGCCTCGCCGGCGATACCGAGATCTCGCGCGCGATCGAGCAGTACTACGGCCACGAGTTGTCGATCGACGGCATCCTGCATGAGATCGAGACCGGAGAAATCGACTACCAGAGTCTCGCCGGTGCGGGCGAGCAGTACAGCCAGCCGGTGGTGCGCCTGATTGCGGCGCTGCTCGCCGACGCGGTCGGAAAGAACGCCTCCGACATCCACTTCGAGCCGGAGCAGAATTTCCTGCGCATCCGTTACCGCATCGACGGCGTGCTGCGCCAGATCCGCTCGCTGCACAAGACCTACTGGCCGGCGATGGCGGTGCGCATCAAGGTGCTCGCGAAAATGAACATCGCCGAAACGCGCGCGCCGCAGGACGGACGCATATCGCTT
This sequence comes from Pseudomonadota bacterium, assembly GCA_021847125.1. The sequence continues at coordinate 3,225 of JAJZUK010000081.1, forward strand.
TCGCTCACCGGCAGGCAGGTCGACTTCCGCGTCGCTTCGCAAGCGACCAGCCACGGCGAGAACGTGGTGCTGCGCATTCTCGACCGGCAAAAGGGCATCGTGCCGCTGGACGGGCTCGGTCTCGAATCGAGCCAGCTCGACTTGCTCAAACGCATGATTTCGCGCCCCGAGGGCATCATCCTCGTAACCGGTCCGACCGGCAGCGGCAAGACCACGACGCTGTACTCGATCCTCAACCACATCAATTCCGACACGGTCAACATCATGACCATGGAGGACCCGGTCGAGTACCCGATGACGCTGATCCGCCAGACCTCGGTGAACGAAGCGGCAAAAATGGACTTCGCCAACGGCATCCGCTCGCTCATGCGCCAGGACCCGGATGTGATCCTGGTGGGCGAGATCCGCGACGAGGAAACAGCCGAAATGGCGTTTCGCGCCGCGATGACCGGCCACCAGGTTTACTCGACGCTGCACACCAACTCCGCGGTGGGCGCGTTCCCGCGTCTGCTCGATACCGGCGTTACGCCCGAGGTCATGGCCGGCAACATGATCGGCATCATCGCGCAGCGCCTGATCCGGCGCCTGTGCAAGCACTGCCGCCAGCCCTACACCGCGACCTCGGCCGAATGCCGCCTGATCGGGGTGAAAACCGACCGGCCGCCGACGATTTACCGCGCCGTAGGCTGCGATCATTGCGATTACCAGGGCTACCGCGGGCGCCTCGCGATCATGGAAATACTGAAGCTCGACGTCGACATCGACGAACTCATCGCGCGCCGCGCCACCGCGCGCGAACTGCAGCTCGCCGCCATCGCCAAGGGATTCCGCACCCTCGCCGACGACGGCTCGCGTCGCGTCCTCGAGGGCACGACTACGCTGGACGAACTCATGCGGGTGGTGGACCTCACCGACCGCATGTAGCGCGCCTGCCCCCTGGATCCGCATGGCGCTGTACTCCTACAAGGCAATCGACGCCCGCGGCAAGTCGCTCATGGGCCAGATCGAGGCGATCAACCTGATCGATCTGGAGCTGCGGCTGCAGCGCATGGGGCTGGACCTGATCGTCGGCGGACCGGCACGCCGGCGCGCCAGCATGTTCAAGGGCGCGATCGGACGGCCGGATCTGATCAACTTCTGCTTCCACCTGGAGCAGCTGACCGCCGCCGGCGTGCCCATCCTCGAATCGCTGACCGATCTGCGCGACAGCCTGGAGAACCCGCGCTTTCGCGAAGTCATCTCCGGCCTGATCGAAAGCATCCAGGGCGGGCAGAACCTGTCGTCCTCCATGGCGGACTACACCGACGTGTTCCCGGTGGTCTTCGCCAGCCTGATCCGCGCGGGCGAGGAGACCGGCCGCATGTCGCAGGTGCTCAAGAGCCTCGCGGAAAACCTGAAGTGGGAGGACGAGCTGATCGCGCAGACGAAAAAGCTGATGATGTACCCGCTTTTTGTCGGCGGCATCGTGTTCGCGGTGACCATGTTCCTGATGATCTACCTGGTGCCGCAGATGCTCGGCTTCATCAAGAGCACCGGCCAGGCTATTCCGATTCAGACGCGCATCCTGATCCGGGTCTCGGATTTTCTGATCAACTACTGGTGGGCGGTCATCGCCACGCCGGTGATCGCATTCGTCGGCATCAGTGTCGCGATCAAGCGCAGCCCCGCATTCCACTACCGCTTCGACGACTTCAAGCTGCGCCTGCCCTTGCTCGGTCCGATCCAGCGCAAGATCATCTTGTCGCGTTTCGCCAGTATTTTCGCCATGATGTACTCCGCCGGCATCACCATACTCGACTGCATCAAGACCTCCGAAGAAATCGCCGGCAATCTGGTGATCCGGGAAGGCCTGGAGCGCGCCGGACAGCAGATCGCCGAAGGCAAGAACGTCTCCACCGCATTCCAGGACGTAGGCCTGTTTCCGCCGCTGGTGATACGCATGCTGCGCGTAGGTGAATCCTCGGGCAAGCTCGACAACTCGCTGCTCAACGTATCCTACTTCTACAATCGCGACGTGAAGGAAGCGATCGGCAAGGTGGAGGTGATGATCGAGCCGGCGATGACCGTGATTCTGGGTGCAATCCTCGGCTGGGTAATGCTGTCGGTGCTGGGCCCGATCTACGACTCCATCAGCAAGATCAAGTTTTAGCAAACCGAACCATGCTGCGGCACAAACGCCTGCTCTACCTCACCGCCAACCGCCTGACGGCGCACACCCTGTCGCGCGGCAGCCTGGCGGTCGATGCCCTGTTCGAGCGCAACGATCAGGGGGTCGCCGCGTTCTCCGCCTATCTTGCGCGCACGCACAACCTCTATTACCTGGTGGTCGACGTGGTCGAGGAAGACTACCACCAGGACACCATTCCCTATCTTGGCCGCAGCGACCGGCGCCAGGTGCTCGCGCGCAAGCTCGCGCAACGCTATCGCGACACCAGTCTCACGCTGAGCATGTCGCTCGGTTCGGAGCAGGGCGAGCGGCGCAACGAGAAAGTCCTGTACGCCTCGTTCTCCAACACGCAGCAGTTCCAGCCCTGGCTCAACGCACTGGAACAGAATGTATGCCGCCTCGCCGGAATCTACTCCACCGCGCTGCTCGCGCCGGCCCTGATCAAAGGCGCCGGGCTCAAGCTGCCGCGCTGCCTGCTGGTGAGCGTGCAGCAGACCGGACTGCGCCAAAGCTATGTCGAGGAAGGCAAGATCCGCTTCTCCCGCGTCGGCCGCCTGAACCTGGATGACGTAGCGGCCGTCGCGGCAGTCTGCGCCGGGGAGTCGGCGCGCCTGCAGCAATACCTGGTGACCATGCGCCTGCTGCCGACCATCACCACCCCCATAGACGTGATGGTGCTGGCTGCCGGGAAATATCATGCCGCACTCAGCGAAGCCTGCCGCGACAGCGAAGTGTTGCGTTTCCATGTCGTCAACGCGGACGAGCAGTGCCGCAAGCAGGGCCTGA
>JAJZUK010000082.1 GCA_021847125.1 Pseudomonadota bacterium
CGAGCAGCGCATCGAGCTTGCGCCCTTTGACGCCGAGCATGTTCACCTCGTCCAGATCCTCGGCGTTGCTATATTCGCGATCACCAATCCGAAAACTGTGCAGGTGCGAACCAGTCCACCCCATCACGACCTGCAGCACACTATGCAGCCTGGGCAGCGTGATGGTGGTCGGCACCTGCTTTGCGCGCCTTGGGAGGTTTGCATGAAGCCCTGAAGTCAAAGGGATTGAGACTTCCGCTTGCGCGGCGGCGAGTTCGCGTTTGAGTTGGGTTTGCATGAAGCCCTGATACCAAAGGGACTGAGACCGCATGGGGTTCGCAAGGGGCCACGCGACAAGCTTGCCGTGCTGGTCTTCACAACGGAGCCGATCTACTCTATCTGGCATGAGCGATGCGGCGCGAACTCTGTTCTTGGTGTGTTACGACATCTGCAACCCGAAGCGGCTGTATCGAGTGCATAAATATCTGCTCGGCTACCGGGTGGGAGGACAGAAGTCGTTCTACGAGTGCTGGCTGACGACGGCGGAGTTGCGCGAAGTCCGGCGCACACTCGAAGAACTGCTCGAACCGGATGAAGATCGGGCGCACATCTTCCAGCTCGACCCGCGCATGAAAAGCGAGGGCCTCGGACTGGCGACCCGGCCGGTCACCGATATGTTCATGATCGTCTGACGCAATGACGAGTCTCTATGTCGACCGGCGTGGCGTAACGCTGAAGGCGGATGGTGAAGCGCTGGTGTTCTACGAGAACGGCGAGCGCGTCGGCACCGTGCCGCTGGCGCCGCTCTCGCGCGTTTTATTGCACGGCGATGTGACATTGTCGTCGTCGCTCCTCGGCAAGCTGGGCGAGCGCGGCATCGGCGTGGTGGTCCTCTCGGGCCGTAAGGCCGAGCCAACCATGCTGCTCGCCCGGCCGCACAACGATGCCGCACGACGCGTCGCGCAGTACCGGCTGTCGCAGGATGTCGGATTTTGCCTGCGCTTTTCGCGCGGCGTCGTCGCAGCCAAACTGCGCTCGCAGGCGGCATTTCTTGCCGAACGGCGCGACGAGGATCCGCGTTCGCGCTACGTTCTCACGCATTCGCTCGAGCGCCTGGACAACGCCATCGGCAGCGTAAATGAGCAGGCGTCGGCGGGTGCGCTGCGCGGGCTCGAAGGCGCTGGCGCCGCGGCCTACTTCGAAGGCTTTAGCGATCTGCTGCCAGAGCGGCTCAAGTTCAAGTCCCGCAACCGGCGCCCGCCGAAAGACCCGGTCAATGCCACGCTTTCGCTCGGCTACACGCTGCTGCACGCGGAGACAGTCATGGCGCTCTATGGCGCCGGCTTCGATCCGTTCATCGGTTTTTATCACGCGCTCGATTTCGGGCGCGAGTCGCTAGCCTGCGACGTGGTCGAACCGCTGCGGGTCGAGGTGGACCGCCACTTGCTGGGGCTGTTCCGCAGCGAGAAGCTGCGCGTGGACCATTTCTCCCAGGTCGATGGCACTTGCCTGCTTGGAAAGGCGGGCCGCGCCTGCTTCTACGCCGAGTGGGAACCGCTGGCCGAGCGCTTGCGCAAGCGCCTCACCGAGTCCATGGCCGATGTGGCAGCGGCGGTGGACCAGACCGGCGCGTTGGGTGGTTCGACGCCGGCTGCGCCTTGCACCGCCGAGACCGCCGAGGCGTTTTGAACGTGGCCGAGCACGCTTTCGTCATCGGCTACGACATCGCCAACCCGCGCCGCCTGCAACGCGTGCACCGGGAAATGTGCAAGCACGCAACGCCGCTGGAATACAGCGTGTTCCTGCTCGTCGGCGATGCAAGGGCAAAGGACCGGTGCCTGGCGCGAATGGCCGCCCTGATCGCGGACAGCGAGGACGATGTGCGCTGCTACCCGCTGCCCATTCGCGGCTTTCAGGGCCGCGTCGGGCGTGCCAGTCTGCCGGCTGGCATCCAATGGACCGGATTGCCGGCGGCAATCGCTTGACGGCCGGCAAGCTTGCCGCGCTGGCTTCCAGCGCCTCGCACCGCTACTATGCGTGCATGAACTCAACCTTCTCACGCGAACGACTGGGCATCACCTGGTTCGTCTCCCGCCACCCCGGGGCGATCGAATGGGCGCAGCGCCGGGGTCTTGCCATCGAGCGGTGGGTAGCACATCTCGATCCTACAGAGGTCGAAGCCGACGATGTCGTCATCGGTACACTGCCGGTAAATCTCGCGGCTGACGTGTGCAAACGCGGTGCGCGCTATCTGCACCTGTCGGTTGCGATGCCTTCGTCGTGGCGCGGACGAGAATTGTCTGTCGAAGAGCTCCTGACCTCGTGTGCCGAGTTGAAAGCATTCCACGTCGACGAAACGCGATGAAGATTCATCTGGCAATCGTCTCTGATCAGATTCTGGCCAACCTGATTCCCGCACTGATGGATCGCCCGGACAAGGTGTTGCTGGTGGTTTCGGCGGACATGGCCAAACGCAAGCTGGACAAGCGCTTGGCTCGCCTGCTTGAACGCGAGGGCATAGCGGTCGAACGCCACGAGAATGCGCCGGACGTAGGGATGCCCGAAATTCACGAATACGCAACGAAATTGCGTGACGAACTGGTGGAACAGTATGCCGATGCCGAGCTCGTGCTCAACGCCACCGGCGGAACGAAACCAATGTCGCACGGCTTTGTCGAAGTCTTCAGCGGGATTGCGAGCCGCATAATCTACACGGACACGCGCCATCGGCAAATCGAATCGCTGCCCAACGCCAACACCGCGCTTGCGCAGCCGGAACCCATGCGCGACGTACTCGATGTGCCGCGCTATCTGGCAGCGCAAGGGCTGCATTTCTCCAAGGCCGCATCCGACTCGCCCGAGTTTTGCGAACGCATGCAGGCGCGCAAAACGGCGGCAAAGTTTCTCGCCAAGAACTGTACGGAGTTGTCCGCGAGTGGGTTCATCGGCAAGTTCAATTGGCTTGCACATCGGGCCCTGGGCGCAGACGGCAGTCTCAATGCGCCGCGCCAGCAGCTTGAATATGCACCCCACGCGAAGAGCATCTGGACCCAGGCTTTGCGGCAACTGGTTCAAGCAAAATGCCTGGGCTGGACCGAAGGTGAGACCGATATCGTATTCATCGACGCGGAACAAACGCAGTTCGTGCGCGGCGGCTGGCTGGAGGAATATGCCTTTCATATCGCACACGACGACAAACCCTTCGACGCGAGAATGGGCGTGGAGGTACTCATCGAAGGCAGCTACAAGGCGCGCAATGAGTTCGATGTACTCGCCTGCCACGGTAACCAGTTGCTTTTCATCGAATGCAAGACGCTCAGGTTCGAAGAGGGGCGAAACGACAACGACCTCGCCTACAAGCTGAAGAGTCTGGGCGAAACCGCGCGCGGGTTGTTTGGCGAGACCTGGCTGCTTTCGGCGCAGCCGCCGACGCCGATGCTGGAGGAGCGGGCAAGGCAAGCCCGTGTCCTAATCCTGGGCCCAGCCGACTTGCCCGGTCTGCGCGAGAAATTTCAGAGCTGGATGAATCCAGCCTCATGACACTCATGCCGCACAAGTATCCCCGCCGCGTGCTTCTCGCCGTCAGCGGCCTGACGCCGCAGATCGTCACCGAGACGCTGTTCGCACTGGCGGTGAAGCAGAGCCCGACCTGGATTCCGACCGAGATCCGGCTGATCACCACCGCCGAAGGGGCGGAGCGCGCGCGCCTGTCGCTGCTCGACCCGAAAGAGGGGCAGTTTCACGCGCTATGCCGCGATTACGGCCTCGCCGGGAAAGTTGCGTTTTCGCCGGAACACATCATGGTAATCCGCGATGCAAACAGCGCGCCGCTCGGCGACATCCGCACGCCCGAGGACAACACGCTTGCGGCCGACGCGCTGCTCGCCGAGGTACGCGCGCTTTGCACCGACGAGACCTGCGCCCTGCATGTGTCGATCGCGGGCGGCCGCAAGACGATGGGTTTCTACCTCGGCTATGCGCTTTCGCTCTTCGGCCGATCCCAGGATCGATTGTCGCACGTACTGGTCAACGAACCTTTCGAGTCGTTGCGCGAGTTTTACTTTCCGCCTGCCGACCCGCGCGTACTTCACACCGCCGCCGGCCGCCCGATACATACGGCCGATGCCAAGGTAATGCTGGCCGAGATTCCCTTTGTGCGCCTGCGCGACGGACTGCCGCGGGAAGCCCTGGCGCACGGCGCGCCTTTCGCATCGCTGGTGTCGACCGCGCAAATGGCCGTAGACCCGCCTACGCTGCGCTTTGACTTTCAACAAGCGCAAGTCCGATGCGGCAACCGGGCTGTCACGCTGCCCCCAGCACTGTTCGCCTGGTACGCGTGGCTCGCCGAATGCCGGGTAGCCTGCCGAGGCAAAGATGGATTCGTGCGGCATTCTGACGAATCACCCGATCGCTACTTGGCGATCTACGAGTTGGTGGTCGGCCGCAACCATCCCAGTCTGGAGAAGGCGCGCCTCGCGACACGACACGGCCTGGAGCCGGCGCAATTCGAGCAGAATCGCTCGAAAATCAACCGCCGACTCGCGGCCTCCTTGTCCCTGGCATCTGCGCCTTACAAGGTGTGCACCCAAGGCGAGCGCCCCCAGACGCGCTACGGCATCGCGCTGATGCGAGAGCGGATCATATTGGCGTGACGACTTTTCGCTTCAGCGCACCGCCTTGAGCGCCGCTGCAATGCGAGCGACCCGCCTGCCCTGGAAGCGCGCCACTTCGAGGTCATCCGCGCCGGGGAGCGCGCCATTCGTTCCCGAAACCGAGGAAGCGCCATAAGGTGTCCCGGCTTTGAACATCGCCGGATCGGCATAGCCGGTCGGTACCAGGATCAGTCCGAGGTGGGCCATAGGCGCGTACAGCGCGGTGATGGTCATCTCGTTGCCGCCGTGCACAGTCGAAGTCGACGCGAACGCCGCGCCGGCCTTGCCGGCGAGCGCGCCCTTGAACCACAGCCCGCCCAGGCTGTCGATGTAAGCCTTGAGCTCGGCCGTCATGCTGCCGAAGCGCGTCGGTGTGCCGAACACGATCGCGTCGGCCCACTCGGCATCGGCTTCGGTAGGCGCTTCGTAAAGCGCGTTCAAGCGCTGCGCGCCTTCGAGCCAGCCGGGCGCCTTTTTCATGACGTCGTCAGTGACGAACTCGCGCGCGCGGCGCATACGCACTTCAGCGCCTTCGGCCTTGGCGCCCTCGGCGACGGCTTTCGCCAGCGCCTCGGTGACACCGCCACGGGAATAAAACGCGATCAGTACATTGGTTGTCATTGTGGTTCTCCTGGTTATGCGCGGTCAGGCGCTTTTCTTGGCATCGAGGCTGAAACCGCCGGGACCGAATGCAAACAGGCCCAGCATGCCGCCCATGATCGACAGGTTCTTGAGCAGCTGGATCATCTGCTGCTGCGCCGCGGCCGGGTCGAGGCCCGCGGGATTGTGGAACACCAGCGTGACGGGGATCAGGAACAGGAACATCACCGCCGCGGCCCAGCGCGCTTTCCAGCCTACCGCGATCAGCAGACCGCCGCCCAGTTCGACCAGTATGGTGAGCGGCAGCAGGATGTCGACCAGCGGCATGCCCTTGCTCGCCATGTAGCCCGCGGTACCGGCATAGCCGCCGATCTTGCCGTAACCCGAGATGATGAATATAAGCGCCAGCAGAATGCGGCCCAGCAGCGCCGCGGAGTGTTGCAGATTGGTATTCATTTGTTGTTCCTTTCGGTTTCGTTGATCAAGCCAAATCGAACAGGATGACTTCCGCCTGCTCGCCTTTTTCCAGCACAATCTCGGTCACACCGCTCGCCTTGAGCGCATCGCCCGCCTGCAGCGGCTGGCCATTCACCGTCAGCTTGCCGCGCGCCACATGCACATACGCCTTTCGCGCGGGAGCGATCTTGTGTTCGATGCGCTCGGCGCCGTCGAGCAGCGCCGCGTACACCGACGCATCCTGATGGATCAGCACCGAACCATCACGCGCGTCGCTGGAGGCGATCAAGCGCAGGCGGCCGCGCTTGGAGGCCGCGTCGAAATGCTTCTGCTCGTAGCTCGGCCGGATGCCGGTGACATTGGGCTCGATCCAGATCTGCAGGAAATGCGCGCTGCCGTCCTTGGAATGCTTGTACTCCGAATGCAGCACGCCCTTGCCGGCGCCCATGCGCGGCACGTCCCCGGGGACGA
>JAJZUK010000083.1 GCA_021847125.1 Pseudomonadota bacterium
CTGTTTGACCCGCGTTTGTTCCGCCTCGAGCAGGGCCTGCTCCGCCTCGGCCCGCGCACGCGCTTCGGCCAGCGCCTCCTGCTCGGCACGCAGGCGCTCGTCTGCCGCCGCCGCCGCTTCGCGCGCGAGTTGCAGGCGCGCCTGTTCGGCGCTCAGCCTTTGCTGCGCCTTGGCGTTGGCTTCGGTTTCGAATTCGGCGCGCGTGCGGGCGATTTCCGTCGCACGCTGCTCGGCCTGGGCGCGCGCTTCCGCGCCGGCGGCCGCCTCGCGCTCGGCGTCGGCCTTGGCCATTGCCGCACGCGTGGCTTCGCGATCGGCCGCGGCCCGCTCGCTGCTTGCGGCTGCGGCTTCCTCCGCCGCGGCGATGCGCGCCTGCAGTTCTGCAATGGCTTCGGCCTCGCGATCCGATTTGACTTGCGCCAGGCGCTCGAGTTCGGCTTCGGCGCGCGCACGCTCATCGGCGTTGCTGCTGGCGGCGAGTTCGGCCTCCAGCCTGCCCTGCACTGCCGCAAGTTCGCGCGCCTGGGCGCGCGCGCGCTCGGCCGCGGCCGCTTCGGCGCGCGCCTCGGCCTGCGCCTTGAGCTCCGCCTGGGCGGCGAGCTCGCGCTCCAGCCGCAGGCGCGCCTGGCGCGTCTGCTGCATTTGAGCGGCGACTTCCTGTCTCACTTTGGTTTGCGCCAGCAATCGCTCCTCTTCGCGTATCCGCGCCTCAGCCTGCTCGGCGAAGCTGGATTCGACGTCGATGCGCGCCACGGCGACAGCGGTCAATTCCTGCTCGGTCTGCGCTTTGCGCTGCGCCGAATCGCGCGCCTGCGCCTCCGAGCTGGCTCTGGCATGTATCGTTTGCTCGGCCTGGATTTCCGCCTGGGCGCGCTGCCGGCTGGCCTCCAGGGCCTCGTTTTCCGCCGCGGCGCGCGCGCGGTTTATCGCTTTCTCGCGCTGCACCTGCTGCGCACGCGCTTGTGCCGCCGTCTCCATTTCCTGCAGCAGCCGCTGCAATTCATCCGCCTCGGCCTGCATGCGCCCGGCCTCGCTGCGCTCGAGCGCATTCTTCGCCTGGGTGCGTGACTGCAGGTCGCGTTCCGCGGAAAGCCGCGCCAGCGCCGTCTGCGTGGCTTCCTTGTCCGATTGGGCGCGCGCCTCCGCTTCGGCCGCCGCCTGGCTTTCGGCCTGCTTGCGCTCGGTCGCGGTGCTGAGCGCGCGATATTCCGCTTCGATGCGTATGCGCGCACACGCCGCGGCTTCCTCTTCCGCGCGCATGCGCGCTTCGGCCGCGCTCTTGGCCTCGGTTTCGGCAATCGCCTTGGCCTCCGCCGTTGCGCGTGCCCGCTCTTCCGCGCGCGCGCGCACCTGCGCTGCCGCCGTTGCCTTCGCTTCGGCTTCGAAGCGCGCGACCGCCTGTTTGATCGCGCTCAGTTCGGCCTGTTCGCGTTCTTTATGCCCGGGACCGGATTGCTCGTTGTTCGCGGCATCGAACGCAAGTACGAGTCGGGAGGCTTCTGCGCTGGATTTCATGGGCACCGTCCATTGGTGATGACGCGCCAGGCACACGCCTGCACGCAAAGCGGCCTGGCCGCCTGCTACCCATTATTCACCGGGGCCACCAGCTCTAACCTTGAAATAGGCGGCGTTTTGCGGGCCTTTTCGGCGTTGTGCCTGCTCCACGGCGGCCGTCAGGCAAGCGGCGCGGCCGCGCACCCCGTGCCGGTTCAGAGACGGTTGATCGATGTCTTGACCCGCGCCGCAAGCGCGTCGAACGCGGGCTGCGTCAGATCCAGTTCGAATAGCGCCCACTCGCCAGCCAGGGGCCATTCCGGGCAAACCGCCCCGGTCGCCAGGCAGTAAAGCTGCTCGGCTGCCAGGCCGATGGCGATCAGATCCAGCGAGGCCGCCTCCCCCTGGGCCAGAACCTCGTCGGAGCTGAGCACGTCGTGATGGTGCAGGATGGCATAGCACACGAACTCCGGCAGGTACCAGTTGCGCGCCAACTGCACCCCCACGCGCGCATGGTTGGTGGTATAGCGCTCGTTCTCGATTTCCAGCACCGGTTCCCCTGGCGTGAGCGCCGAGCCGTCGAAAATGTCGGCATAGATCGGAAATTTGCGCAGCATCACCGGCATGCCACAATCGCGAAACAGGCCGTAGGTGCAGGCGATGCCGCTGTCGCCGCGCGCCGCTTCGCGGCACAGCAGCGCCGCGATCAGCGATGTCGCCATCGACGTTCTCCAGTAGCGCTCCATGTGCGGACTGGCCGGGCCCGAGAACGCCTGCCGCAGCAGCAGCCCGGTCACCAGCTGGGTCACCGCGGTCAGGCCCAGCAGCGCCAGCGCCTGCTGCACCGACGCCGCCTTGGTGCGCAAGCCGTAGAAGGGCGAATTCGCGACCTTCAATACCGCCGAGGCGAGCGCGACATCGCCGCCCACGAACTGGCCGACGCGGCGAAAGTCCGGTTCTTCGGCGCGCGTCTCGCGCAGCAACTTGGTCAGGATCGCCGGGCAAGGCGGAATCCCGATCTCGTTGACTATCTCGTCGGCATTGCGATCCAGCGTAGCGCTGTCCATGTCCATGCTTGACTCCGATATCTCTAGCCCAGGGGCCGCGGCGCCTGGATGCCGAAGCCCTGTCCAAAATGGACACCCAGCCCCCGCAGTTGCGCGAGCGTCCGGTCGCTTTCCACATGTTCGGCGATCGTCCGGATGCCGAGCGCATGGCAGGCGCCGACGATGTCGCCGACCCGCGCCATGCCCGCCCTGCCCTGGTCCAGCATGCGCACCACCCCCGGACTGAGCTTGACGTACTCGGGCGCCAGCCGCCGCAGCAGTTCGAACGCCTCCACGCCGCCGTCGAACCGCGCCAGGACGAAGCGGCAGCCGGACGGCTTGAGTTGCGCCATCATGCCGAGCAGCGATTGGACCTGCAGGGCGGCGCTGTCGCAGGTCACCTCGAACGAAACGCTGCCCTCGGGCAAGTCCGCGGCCCGCAGGTGTTTGCGCGTGTATTCGGCGAAGTTCCGGTCAGACAGCGTCGCAGCCGACAAGTTGATGCTGTTTTCCGGCACCAGCCAGTCCGCCCTGATCGCCAGCGCAGAGCGCGCCCACCTGCAGATGCGGCTTACCACCCAGCGATCGACATAAGGCATCAGTCCGCACTCTTCCAGCACGGGGAAAAAACTGCCGGGCGGCAGCAATTTGGCCTCTTCCTCCTGGAACCGGATCAATATTTCCTGAAACGGGCGCGGGCTGCAGCCAGGTCCGAGCGCAGCGATGGCTTGTCCGTAAAGAACAAACTCATCCTGGCGTAAAGCAGCGACCAGCCGGCCGGTAAGCTCCTGGTCTGGTGCAACGGCCTGATCCATGCTGTTTTTTGCCCGGGAACGAAAGGGAATAGACCTGCGCCGCCGGTGAAACCGATCGCCCGGCGCGCCTCACCCCTAGTATTGCGGCAACGGCTCCGGGTTTATTGAGGGCGGGACAGCAAAATATGCGGCGTGGCGCGCCCAAGCTCAAGTATTGCCGGTTCCTGCCGATGTAGTGGGGGAGGACTGGCGCCGCGCCCCCCGCTCGCGGTGAACGCACCGGCCCGACGACATGCACCCCCTATCATGGAACTGATATGCACCGGCTGTTTCACCAAACCGGTTGCGCCACATCCCGACGCCGGGCATGACGCCAGCGAAATGCTGGTGTGCAGCCTCGGCGCCATCGACCTGCCCCAGCGTTCCTCGCCGCATGAAGCCCTGCGCTGCAGCTATTGCGGCAGCGCGGTGCATCTGGATCACCACCACATGGCCTGGTACGACGCCTAGCCGCCTTTCCGCGTGCCGCAACCTGCGACCGGCGCAATTCGGTGACGGAACCGGCGCTGGCGAGCAGCTGTTTCAGCCGGCTGTCTGCATCTGGTTTTTCAGTGCGGCCGCCAGTTTCTTGTCCACCGTAAGAATATGATTGCGCAGCCAGTCGCCGAGGAAGCCCGAGACCGTCAAGGCGTTGATTCTTTCCCCTGCATCCAGCGTGGCCTTCAGCTCGATCACCTGCCTGATCAGCTTGGCGTGTTCGGACTTGTGCGAAATGGAGGCAGCGTACCGAATGCGCTGCATTTCCGCCTCCTCGCGACCGAAATGTTCTTTGGTGTAAATGATCAGATTGTGCAGCACCCGGCTGATGATTTCGTTGGCCTGGCCTTTCGCCATGGAATCGAACAAAGCGTTGACCATGGCGATCAATTTACGGTGATCGCCGTCGATAAGCTCGTTGCCGGTGGAGAGTTCGTCGACCCAAATAAAATATGCCATGCGCTTTCTCCTTCTTCTTACGTTGATGAAATTCCGCAATAATGCAAATATGGTTGAACTCCCCGGTTCACACGCGTATCGTGCGCGCGCCGTGCGCGTGCAGGCTGCGTATCACCGCCGGCGCCAGGTCGCGCAGCGGCAGCACCTCGTCGGTTCCCCCGACGGCGATGGCTTCCTTCGGCATGCCGAACACCACGCAGCTCGCCTCGTCCTGCGCGAAATTGTAGGCACCGGCCTGCTTCATCGCGAGCATGCCCTGCGCGCCGTCCCGGCCCATGCCGGTGAGTATCACGCCCACCGCGTTCCTGCCTGCATGCTCGGCGGCGGAGCGAAACAGCACATCCACCGAAGGCCGGTGACGGTTCACCGGCGCCGCGTCGCTCAATTGCGTCATGTAGTTGGCGCCGCTGCGCCGCAGGAGCAGGTGCGAGTGTCCCGGCGCGACATAGGCATGCCCGGGCAGGACCCGCTCGGCGTGCTCGGCTTCCTTCACGCTGATGCGGCACAGGCTGTCCAGGCGCGCCGCGAACGACTTGGTGAACGCCTCCGGCATGTGCTGGGTGATCAGAATGCCGGGGCAGTCCGGCGGCATGTCGAGCAGAAACTCCTTGATCGCCTCGGTGCCGCCGGTGGAGGCGCCGACGATGATCAGTTTTTCCGTCGAAACGATGCGGTTCCCGAGCGCGGCCAGCGCGTGCCCGGTCCGGGGCACGCCGGGCAGCGGCCGGGGCCGCAATCGCGCCGCCGCCGCCGTGCGGATCTTGTCGGCGATTTCGCCGGCGTATTCCTCGATGCCGTGGACGATGTCGATCTTCGGCTTGGATACATAGTCGATCGCCCCCAGTTCCAGCGCCCGCAGCGTGGCGTCCGAGCCCCGCTCGGTCAGCGACGACACCATCACCACCGGCATCGGCCGCAGGCGCATCAGCCGTTCGAGAAAATCGAGGCCGTCCATTTTCGGCATCTCCACATCCAGAGTCAGGACATCCGGATTGAGCGCGCGGATCATTTCGCGCGCCGCAAGCGGGTCCGGCGCCGCGCCGATCGCCTGCATGTCCGGCTGGCTGTTGATGATCTCGGAGAGCAGCTTGCGTATCAGCGCCGAATCGTCCACCACAATGACCGTAATCTTTTTCATGTCATGTTTCCGTTGCCCGTTGAAGTCGCCCTTCACGCCGCGATCGCGGACCTGGTTTCCTGCGCCAGCACCAGCGCCAAAAACGCGTCCTCCGCGAGCGGCCGGCTGAAGTGATATCCCTGTATCTCGTCGCAGCCGTGCGCGCGCAGGAAATCCAGCTGCGCCACGGTTTCCACGCCTTCGGCAATCACCTTGAGCCGCAGGTTGTGGGTCATGTCGATGATCGTGCGGGTGATGATCGCGTCGTCGTTGTTGCGGGGAATGTCCTTGATGAACGAACGGTCGATCTTGATGTTGTCTATCGGAAAGCGCTTGAGGTAGCCCAGCGACGAGTAGCCGGTGCCGAAATCATCGATGGCGAGCGAAATTCCCATCGATTTCAACTGGCGCAGCGTCCGGATCGCGCGCTCCGGATTGTCCATCACCATGCTCTCGGTGATCTCCAGTTCGAGCGATGCCGGCGCCAGACCGCTCGCATCCAGCACCCGCGCGACCTCGCTCACCAGGTTGGCCTGCACGAACTGCCGCGCCGACAGGTTGACCGCAACGCGCAGCGGCGGCATGCCCTGGCGCTGCCAGGCGCGATTGCGTTCGCATGCGGCTTTCAGCACCCAGGCGCCTATGGGCACGATCAGGCCGGTTTCTTCCGCCAGCGGAATGAAATCGGCCGGCGAAACCATGCCCAGGCCCGGCCGCATCCAGCGCACCAGCGCCTCCATGCCGCTGAT
>JAJZUK010000084.1 GCA_021847125.1 Pseudomonadota bacterium
CCGGGAAATGGCTGTGGACCCGCACCATCGGCTCCACCATTTTCGGCGAGGCGGTGGACTCGTCGCTGTTCTATCCGCTCGCGTTCTACGGCACCGGCATCATTCCCAACGACAAGCTGCCGCTGGTGATGCTGTCGCAGTTCGTGATCAAGGTCGGGGTCGAGGTGGTGTTCACCCCGGTGACCTACAAGCTGGTCAACGCGCTCAAGCGCGCGGAGCACGAGGATTATTACGACCGCCATACCGACTTCAACCCATTCACGCTCAAAGCCTGAGCGCATCCTCCTTTCACCCGGTTGATTTGATTGCCGAATCCGGGCCGCGCGCGGAATTGTCAAAAATTGTGACAAGCGCGCGGAATAGCTGTTGCATCTGCATAATGCGCGATAATTGCCGGCCGCGAGCGGGGACCGAACTTATTCCCGGGCCGGCAGCCCAAGCATAAGGGAGCACGGAGACAGATAATATGGATCATCGCGGCAACGATTACGACGTCAGCGCGCAATTCAATACGACCGATCCGCAGGTGGTCAATGACGAAGTCGACCGGATTTATCTGGAGCTCTACCCGTCTGCGCCGACCAAGCTGCTCGATCATGCGTTTCGCGACCTGACGCGGCTCTACCGCGGCGAATACCCGGGCTATCATCCCTGCGACACCGCCTACCACGACGTCCAGCATGTGCTCGACGTGACGCTCGCCATGGCGCGCCTGATCGACGGCTACGAGCGCTCGCGCGTCGGCAGCCAGTCCTTCGGCGATGCGCTATTCCGCCTGGGCGTGATCACGGCGCTGTTCCACGACATGGGCTACGTACGCGCGCTCGATGATCACGAGCACAAGAACGGCGCCGAATACACGCTCACGCACGTCTCGCGCGGATCGGTGTTTCTGCGCGACTACCTGCCGAAAATCGGCATGGCGGAGATGGCCGATATCGCAGCCGAGTTGATCCACTTCACCGGCTACGAAATGCCGGTGGGAAAAATCAAAGTGCCCTCGCCCATCTACCGGCTGCTGGGCAGCATGCTCGGCTCGGCCGACATCATTGCGCAAATGTCGGATCGCTGCTATCTGGAGAAGTGCCGCGACCGCCTGTATCCGGAGTTCGTCGCCGGCGGCCTCGCGACCAAGCGCACCGCCGAAGGCGGCGAGCAGGTGATATTTTCCTCAGGCGACGATCTGGTGATCAAGACTCCGATATTTTTCCAGGGCGCGAGCAAGCGGCTGGATCTCGATCTGGGCGCATGCTACACCTACGCGCAGAGGCATTTCGGCGGGCAGAACCTGTACCTCGAGGAACTCAACAAGAATATCCAGTTCGCGCAGGAGATCGGCCAGGAATCCGACCCTTCGGTGCTCAAGCGCAAACCGCCGGAGACCCTGAACACGGAGTCTTGATCCCGGCGCGCGCAAGCGCCCGGACTACAGCAGCACGTCCTTCGACAGCCCGTGCCGGCGCAGAATGCGGCGCAGCTGCGCCAGCGCCTCGAGCTGAATCTGCCTGACGCGCTCGCGCGTGAGCCCCAGGTGCCGCGCCAGCTCCTCCAGCGTGCAGACCTCCTGGCTGTTCAAGCCGAAGCGGCGCTCGATCACCGTGCGCTGTTTGTCGTTCAGCTGTTCCAGCCACTGGCGCACCAGCGACTCGACCTCCTGCGTCTGCAAATCGGCTTCCGGATTGACGCTTTGTTCGTCGGAAATGGATTCGCCGATCGAGAGCATCGGATCGATGTCCAGCGGCGCATCGAGTGAAGCCATATGCTCGTTGTGGGAGAGCACCGCGCGCACTTCGTCCGCCGGCTTGCCCAGCAGATGCGCAATGTCCTCGATGCTCGCTTCGCGCTCGCCGTGCGCCTCCAGGTGGCGCTTGGCGCGCAGCACCAGATTGAGCTCCTTGATCACATGCACCGGCAGCCGTATCGTGCGCGACTGGTTCATGATCGCGCGCTCGATATTCTGGCGTATCCACCAGGTGGCGTAGGTGGAGAAGCGAAATCCGCGCTCGGGGTCGAATTTTTCCAGAGCGTGCATCAATCCCAGGTTGCCCTCTTCGACCAGGTCCAGCAGCGGCACGCTGCGGTTGAGATAGTGCTTGGCGATGTTCACCACCAGGCGCAGGTTGCGCTCGATCATTTTCTGCCGCGCGCCGAAGTCTCCCTTTGCGGCCAGGCGCGCGTAATGCAGCTCTTCCTCGGGTGAGAGCAGCTGGTTGAGCCCGATCTCGTGCAGGTAGATCTGGGTGACGTCGGAGAGAAAGTCTGTTTCGGCCTCGGCCGGTTCCGATTGCGTCTCGGCCGGGGGCGCGGCCGTCGCCTCACCCTCAATGTCATCGTCCGGGGCGGCGGTTGGGGAACTCACGTCGGCGGCAGGTACTTGGCTGGATCGACCGGTTTGCCGAGCTTGCGGATCTCGAAATGCAGCATCGGTTTGTCGCTGTCGGTATTGCCGACTTCCGCAATTTTCTGGCCCTTGACCACGCTTTGACCTTCCTTCACCAGTATGACGCTGTTGTGCGCATAGGCCGACAGATAGGTCTTGTTGTGCTTCACAATGACGAGCTTGCCGTAACCGCGCAGGCCGCTGCCGCTATAGACCACGCGCCCCGGCGCGGCGGCGATCACCGGATCGCCCAGCTTGGCCGCGATGTCCAGACCCTTGTTGCTCGCCTCGGAAAAGCCGGCAATGATTCTTCCCTGCACCGGCCAGCCCCAGTCGACTTTATCCTCATCGTCTGCGGCGGCCGCAGCTTGAGCGGGCGCAGGCGCCGGCGCCGCAACCGGCGCGCTCGGGATGGCAGCCGCAACAGCGGGCGCCGGCACGGGTGCGGGCGCCGGCGCTGCGGCGGGCGGCGCTTCGGCGCGCTGCAGCAGCGCAAGGTTCTCGGGCGTATACGGCAGCTTGCGCGCCAGCGGTTCCGACTTGATCGAGCCCTGCGCTGCGGCAGGTCCGGTAGCGGCTTCTGCCTTGGGCGGCGTCGCTGCAGCCGCAGCGGCTCCAGGCGGCGCCCCCGGCGCGGCCAAAGGACGCGACTCGACGCGACCCGAAGTCGTAATCGGATTTACGATCACCGGCGCTTCCTGCGCGCCGGCCGGCGGCGTGATCCGCAGCTGCTGACCCGGGCGTATGCGGCTCGGATTATCGATATTGTTCCAGGCAGCGAGTTCCTTGTAATCGAGGCCGTGGTCAAGCGCTATGCTGAACATCGTATCGCCGCGCTTGACCGTATACACGTCGGAACGCGGCCCGGCGGGCGGCGGCGCCGGCCGCGCCGCGCTTACCGGGGCGCGCTCCAGCACCGGCGCCTGCACCGGCTGGTTGGCGCAGCCCGCAAGCATGGTCGCCGCGAGCCCGGCGCAAGCCAGCCATGCCGCCGCGCGCTTCATTCCACCCCCATGAGCATCGGCACGAAACGCACGGCATCGAGCGTGGTTTCGCTGTAGCCGCTGCGGCTGCGCTCGACCAGGCGCAACACCTGCGCCGAGCTGCCGAACGGCAAAATCATCCTGCCGCCGAGCGCGAGCTGCTGCAGCAGCGCCTGCGGCAACTGGCGCGCCGCCGCAGACAGAATGATGGAATCGAAAGGCGCGGCCTCGGGCAGGCCGAGGTTGCCGTCGGCATGCTTCAGGCGCAGATTGGAAAGACGCAGGCTGCGCAAATTGGCGCGCGCCTTCGCCAGCAGCGGCGCAATGCGTTCGATCGAATACACCTCGGTCGCCAGCTGCGCCAGCACCGCGGCCTGGTAGCCGCAGCCGGTGCCGATTTCAAGCACCTTGCCCAGTTCACGCCCGGCGCGCAGCGCCTGGATCATCAGCGCGACGACATAGGGTTGGGAAATGGTCTGCGAGAAGCCGATCGGCAGCGCATCGTCATCGTAGGCGCGGCTCGCAAGCGCCTCCTCCACGAACAGATGGCGCGGCACGCTGCCCAGGGCTGCGAGCACGGCTTCGTCGGTAATTCCGTCCCGGCGCAGCCGCTCGACCATGCGCGCGCGCGTGCGCTGCGACGTCATGCCTATGCCTTGCACCTGCGGGTGGCTGCGGCGGTTCATTGCTCAATCCAGTCGCGCAGCAGCGGAATCTGGTTCATGTGCGTGAGATCGACCTGCAACGGCGTCACCGACACCTGCTGTGCCGCGACCGCATAGAAATCGGTGCCGTCACCCGCATCCTGCGCGCCGCCGGCCGGCCCTACCCAGTAGACCGTTTCCTGGCGCGGACTGAGTTCCTTGATCACCGGTTCCGCCTTGTGCCGCTTGCCCAGGCGCGTGACCGCGAAGCCGCGCAGCTTTTCATAGGGCAGATCGGGAATATTAAGATTGAGCAGCACCGGCCCGGGCATGGGGATGCGCTGCAGGCGTTCGACCATTTCCAGCGCCACGCGCGCAGCGGTGTCGAAATGCCTGCCGGCTTTGCTCGCGAGCGATACCGCCAGCGACGGGATGCCGAGCAGGAAACCCTCGGTGGCAGCGGCCACCGTGCCCGAGTAAATGGTGTCGTCGCCCATGTTCGCGCCGAGGTTGATTCCCGACACCACCATGTCGGGCAGCTTGTCCAGCAGGCCGGTCACAGCCAGGTGCACGCAATCGGTCGGCGTGCCGTTGACGAACAGGAAGCCGTTGGCAGCACGCTTGACCGTGAGCGGCCGGTCCAGGGTAAGCGAGTTGGACGCACCGCTGCGATCGCGCTCGGGCGCGACCACCGTGATTTCGGCCACGCCGGCGAGGACTTCGGCAAGACGGGTGATTCCGGGGGAAAAATAACCGTCATCGTTGCTGAGTAGGATGCGCATGTGCTCCGGATTATAAAGTACGCAACGCCATCCTGTACGGCGCCCGCGCCGGCGGCGGCGCGCTCAATAGCTTCCCGGCACCAGGATCGATTTGTCCACTTGACGCACGTCGCGCAGCCCGCAAAAGGCCATGGTGACATCGAGTTCCTTGCGAATGATCTCCAGGCACTTGGTCACCCCGGCCTCTCCCATCGCGCCCAGGCCGTAGACGAAGGCGCGACCGATGTACACGCCCTTGGCCCCCAGCGCGATCGCCTTGATCACGTCCTGGCCGGAGCGCACCCCGCCGTCCATGTGCACCTCGATTTTGCCGCCCACGGCTTGCACGATCGGACCCAGCGCGGCGATCGATGAGGGCGCGCCGTCGAGCTGGCGCCCGCCATGATTGGAGACGATGATGGCATCGGCGCCGGAGCGGGCGGCGATCTCGGCGTCCTCCGCGTCCATGATGCCCTTGAGGATCAGCTTGCCGCCCCAGCGTTCCTTGATCCACTGCACGTCATCCCAGTTCAGCGTCGGATCGAGCTGGCTCGCGCTCCATTCGGAGAGCGAGCTCAGGTCGCTGGCGGTTTTCGCGTGGCCCACCACATTGCGGAAGGTGCGCCGCTTGGTCGCGAGCATGCCCAGGCCCCAGCGCGGTTTGGTGCTCATGTTGAGCATATTGCGCAGCGTAATCTTGGGCGGGGCGGACAGGCCGTTGCGGATGTCCTTGTGCCGCTGGCCCATGATCTGCAGGTCCAGCGTAAGCACCAGCGCCGAGCAGCCGGCCGCCTTGGCGCGGTCGATCAGGCGGCGGATGAAATCGCGGTCGCGCATTACGTAGAGCTGAAACCAGAAGGGTTTCTCCACATTCTCCGCCACGTCTTCGATGGAGCAGATGCTCATGGTGGAAAGCGTGAACGGGACGCCGAATTTTTCGGCCGCGCGCGCAGCCAGGATTTCGCCGTCCGCGTGCTGCATGCCGACCAGCCCCACCGGCGCAAGCGCCACCGGCATCGATACTTCCTGGCCCGCCATGGTGCTCTTCAGGCTGCGGTGCTCCATGTTGACGGCCACGCGCTGGCGCAGTTTGATCCGGGCGAAATCGCTTTCGTTGGCGCGATAGGTCCCCTCGGTCCACGAGCCCGCATCGGCATACTCGTAAAACATGCGCGGCACGCGCTTCTTCGCCAGCAGGCGCAGATCTTCGACGCAGGTAATCACGGGGGGCATGCTGTCTCCGGGCATGGTTATAATTTTCGCCCATGCTAAGGCAAAGCGCGGAGGATTGCCAGACAGGCCAAGCGCACACGATCGGGAATTTCTACAGACCCTAGAGTTCAGGGGGTGGAAGATCACGCAACTCGCGCGCTGATCC
>JAJZUK010000085.1 GCA_021847125.1 Pseudomonadota bacterium
GGCTTTAATTCAAGATCGCCGATTGCGTGCGGACGGCTTCATCGTCCGTATGCAATCGGTGATCCGCGCGGACGGGCCGCCGTCCGCGCAAGCTCTGCGTTACTGCCGTTTCGCAGCTCCAGGCTCGACGGGCTGTATCACCGGGCTCTTCTCCAGCACGTGAAAGAAAATCTCGTCCTGCTTGATCATGCCCAACTCGTAGCGCGCACGCTCCTCGACGGCATCGTAGCCCTGCTTCAGGTCGCGCACTTCGGCATCGAGCGCATCGTTGCGCACGCGCAATTGGGCGTTGCCGTCTTTTTGCGCCGTGACCTGGCGATCGATCTCCCACACGCGCAGCCAGCCGCCCTTGCCCAGCCACAGCGGGTACTGCAGCAGTACGATCAGCGCAGCGAAGACGATGGTCAGGATGCGCATTAAATGGTTGTGGATTCGACCGCCTAACGCAGTTGGTAGAAAGCGTCCCTGCCGGGATAGCCGACCGTATCCCCCAGATCCTCTTCGATCCGCAGCAACTGGTTGTACTTGGCGATGCGGTCGGAGCGGGAAAGCGAGCCCGTCTTGATCTGCAGGGTATTCGCACCCACCGCGATGTCCGCGATGATGGTGTCTTCGGTCTCGCCCGAACGGTGCGACACCACCGCCGTGTAGCCCGCCCGCTTGGCCATCTCTATGGCGGCGAAGGTTTCGGTGAGGGTGCCGATCTGGTTGACTTTGATCAGGATGGAATTGGCCACGCCCTCGGCGATGCCTTCGCGCAGGATGCTGGTGTTGGTCACGAAAATGTCGTCGCCGACCAGTTGGATCTTCTTGCCCAGGCGCTCGGTAAGGATTTTCCAGCCGTCCCAATCCGACTCGGCCATCCCGTCCTCGATGCTGATGATGGGGAACTTGTCGGCCAGGGCTGCGAGGTAGTCCGCGAACTGGCCCGAGGACAGCTGCAGGCCCTCGGACTCGAGCATATAGCGCCCGTCCTTGTAGAACTCCGAACTGGCGCAATCCAGCGCCAGCAGCACGTCCTGCCCTGCCTGGTACCCCGCCTTGTCTATCGCCTCCATGCACAATTGCAGCGCCGCCTCGTGGCTGGGCAGATTGGGCGCGAAACCGCCTTCGTCGCCAACCGTGGTCGGCATGCCGCGCTTCTGCAGCAGGGCTTTCAGCGCGTGGAACACCTCGGCGCCGCAGCGCAGGGCATCGCGAAAGCTTTGCGCGCCGACGGGGACGATCATGAATTCCTGCATGTCCAGGCTGTTGTTGGCGTGCGCGCCACCGTTGATGATGTTCATCATCGGCACCGGCATTTGCATCGCGCCCGCGCCGCCGAAATAGCGGTACAGCGGCAGCCCGCATTCGTCGGCGGCCGCCTTGGCCACCGCCATGGATACCGCCAGCAGGGCGTTCGCGCCCAGTCGCGATTTGTTGTCGCTGCCGTCCAGGTCGATCAGGGTCCGGTCGATGAAACTCTGCTCGGTCGCGTCCAGGCCCATGATGGCTTCGGAGATTTCGGTATTGACGTGCTCTACCGCGTGCAGCACGCCCTTGCCCAGATAGCGCAGCTTGTCGCCGTCGCGCAACTCGATCGCTTCGCGCGTGCCGGTCGAGGCGCCCGAGGGCACGGCGGCGCGCCCCATCACCCCGGACTCCAGCAGCACATCGGCTTCCACGGTCGGATTTCCGCGGGAATCCAGAATCTCCCGCGCCACCACGTCGACTATCGAGCTCATGTTCTTGTCCTTATTCCAGATTCAGACTTTGAATTCTACTGCCGGCGCGCTCTTTGCGTTACAGCGCCTGCTCCGCGAAACCCTGCCTCTTGACCGCCTCGTCCAGCGCCTTGAGCGTCGCCAGCAGATCCCTCATCCGCGACAGCGGCCAGGCGTTGGGGCCGTCCGACAAGGCCAGGTCCGGATCCGGATGCGTTTCCATGAACAGTCCGGACACGCCGGCGGCCACCGCGGCGCGCGCCAGCACCGGCACGAATTCGCGCTGGCCGCCGCTCACCATCCCCTGCCCCCCGGGCAACTGCACCGAATGCGTGGCATCGAACACCACCGGGCAGCCGGTCTCGCGCATGATGGCGAGGGACCGCATGTCCGACACCAGGTTGTTGTAGCCGAAGCTCGCGCCGCGCTCGCACACCATGATGTTGTCCGCGCCGCTCGCTTCCCTCGCCTTGGCGACGACCTGCTTCATATCGCCGGGCGCGAGAAATTGTCCTTTCTTGATGTTCACCGGCTTGCCGGCGCTGGCCACGGCATGGATGAAATCGGTCTGGCGGCAGAGAAAGGCGGGCGTCTGCAGCACGTCTACCGCCGCCGCCGCCGCTTCGATCTGGGCTATCTCGTGCACGTCGGTGAGCACCGGCACGCCGATCTGCCGCTTCACCTCGGCCAGGATGGCCAGCCCTTCGGCCATGCCCGGGCCGCGAAACGATTTGCCCGAGCTGCGGTTGGCCTTGTCGTAGGAAGACTTGTAGATGAAGGGGACGCCCAGCGCCGCGCAGATTTCCTTGAGCATCCCTGCGGTGTCCAGCGCGAACTGCCGCGATTCGATGACGCAGGGGCCGGCGATCAGGAATATCGGCTTGTCGAGGCCGGCCTCGAAACCGCACAGCTTCATGCCGCTTCCGCGGCAACTGCCCCTTCTGCCGCGCCGGTTCTTCTCGCCCGGTAGACGAGCGCGGCTTCGACAAAGGCCTTGAACAGCGGATGCCCGGCGCGCGGCGTGGAACTGAACTCGGGGTGGAACTGGCAGCCGATGAACCAGGGATGCGCGTTCGGGCCCTCGGTGGGCAACTCGATCAGTTCGCACAGCGCCTCGACCTTGGTGCGTGCCGCCACCTTCAGGCCGGCGGCTTCGAGGCGCGGCAGATAATAGTTGTTGACCTCGTAGCGGTGGCGGTGGCGCTCATTGACCACGTCGCCCTGATAGATGCGCTGCACCTGGGTGCCGGCGACGATATCCGCGAGCTGCGCGCCCAGGCGCATGGTGCCGCCCAGGTCGGAGCTCGCGTCACGGCGTTCCACCTTGCCTTCGCGGTCCAGCCATTCGGTGATGAGCGCGACCACCGGCTGCGGGGTCTCCGGGTCGAACTCGGTGCTGTTGGCCTGGGCAAGGCCGGCTTTGTGGCGCGCGTACTCGATCACCGCCAGCTGCATGCCGAGGCAGATGCCGAGGTAGGGCACCTGGTTCTCGCGCGCGTACTCGATCGCCTTGATCTTGCCCTCGACGCCGCGCGCGCCGAACCCGCCCGGCACCAGTACGGCGTCGACGCCGGCAAGACAGGCGGTGCCGTCGCGCTCTATCGCTTCCGAATCGACATACTGGATCTTGACCCTGGAGCGCGTGTGGATGCCGGCGTGAATCAGCGCTTCGTTCAACGACTTGTAGGAATCGGTCAGATCGACGTACTTGCCCACCATGGCGATGGTGATTTGATGCTGCGGATTTTCCAGCGCCTCGACCAGGCGCTTCCACGACCTCAGATCGGCCGGTCGCGCCAGCAGGCGCAGCTTGTGGCAGACGATCTCGTCCAGCATCTGCTGGTGCAGCATGTAGGGAATCTTGTAAATCGAATCGGCGTCCCAGACCGAAATCACCGCATCTGCGGTGACGTTGGTAAACAGCGCGATCTTCCTGCGTTCTTCGTCCGGGATGGGGCGATCGGAGCGGCACAGGAGCGCGTCGGCCTGGATCCCGATCTCGCGCAGCTCCTTCACCGAGTGCTGGGTGGGCTTGGTCTTGATCTCGCCGGCCGAGGCGATATAGGGCACCAGGGTCAGGTGGATGTAGCAGATATTGTCCCGCCCCAGTTCCAGGCCCATCTGCCGGATGGCCTCGAGGAAAGGCAGCGATTCGATGTCGCCCACCGTGCCGCCGATCTCGACGATCGCGACTTCCGCGCCTTCCGCTCCCTTGGCGATGTATTTCTTGATTTCGTCGGTGATGTGCGGGATCACCTGCACCGTGCGGCCCAGATATTCGCCGCGGCGCTCCTTCTTGATCACCGAGTCGTAGATCTGGCCGGTGGTGAAATTGTTGCTCTTGCGCATCCGGGTCGAGGAAAAACGCTCATAGTGCCCCAGATCGAGATCGGTCTCGGCACCGTCTTCGGTGACGAACACCTCGCCATGCTGAAACGGACTCATCGTCCCCGGATCGACGTTGATATACGGATCCAGCTTGATATTGGTGACTTTGATGCCGCGCGATTCGAGGATGGCGGCGAGGGAGGCGGCGGCGATCCCCTTCCCAAGAGAGGAAACTACACCGCCGGTAACGAAAACATATTTGGTCATCTCAGAATCGAGAGCTGGGATAACCGATGTTACAGCAAAATCAGAGTGCGCTCAACGAAATTCCGCGCACCGCATCGACTCAATCGGAACGCCAGGACGAAACGCCGCGCCGCACTACGCCGGCGCAGGGATTTGCGCCCATGGCATACGCCAATTCCGCCGGCTCCTCGATATTCCACAGCGCGAAATCCGCGTCCTTGCCGGTTTCCAGGGTGCCGCAGCGCGCGCCCAGTCCCAGCGCCTGCGCCGCGTGGCAGGTCACCCCGGCCAGGGCCTCCTCCGGGGTGAGGCGAAACAGCGCGCACGCCAGATTGAGCATCAACAGCAGGGAGGTCGCGGGCGAAGTGAGCGGATTGCAGTCGGTGGCCAGCGCCATGGGCACGCCATGGCGGCGCAATGCTGCCACCGGCGGCAGCCGCTGCTCGCGCATGAAACAGGCGCTTCCGGGCAGGAGCACGGCGACCGTATGCGCAGCCGCCATGGCCTGCACGCCGGCTTCGCTGGCATGCGCCAGATGATCGGCGGACAGCGCGCCATGGCGCGCGGCGAGCGCCGCATCGCCGTTGTCCGAATACGCATCGGCATGCAGCTTCAGCGGCCGGCTCAATGCCGCCGCGGCCGCGCACAGACGCTGCGCATGCTGCGGCGTAAACTCCGCGCCCACGCAGGATGCGTCCACCGCATCGGCGAGCCCGGACGCAGCCGCCGCCGGCAGCATCTCGGCGCATACGCTGTCGATATAGGCGTCAACCCGGCCCCGGTATTCGGGCGGCAGCGCCTGGGTGCACAGAAAAGTGGTTTTCACCGTGACCGGCGCCGACGCGCCGAGCAAGCGCGCCAGGCGCAACAATCTCAGCTCGCCCGCAAGGTCCAAGCCGTAGCCGGACTTGATCTCGACCGTGGTGACGCCCTCCTCCAGCAGCCGCGCTAGCCTGGCCGAAGCGCGTTGGATCAGTTCCATCTCGGACGCTTCGCAGGTGGCGCGCACGATCGCCGCCATGCCGCCGCCGGCTTCGGCCATTTCCGCCGCGCCCGCGCCGCCTGCGCGCAATTCGAATCCGCGCACATCGCTGCCGGCGTAGACCAGGTGGGTATGGCAGTCGATCAGCCCCGGCGTGATCCAGCGGCCTAGGCAATCGTGCACTTCGCGCGCCAGCCCGGCCGGTTCGCCGGGCAGGTCGGCGCGCGCGCCGACCCAGGCGATGCGGCCCTGATGCACCGCGAGCGCCGCCCGTCTGACGACGCCGTAGCTGCCTTCGCGCATCGTTGCCAGATGCACATTGACCCAGATCGAATCCCACATGGCGAGCCTTGATTGATAGAGGCTATCATAGCATCCGACAAATCAGACCCCAGCGGATGAACCAGACTGAAAGCGAAGTTGCGGCGAGCGCCGCCGCGCTGATCGAAGTGGTCGATCAGCTGGTGCGCGACAGCCACCACGGCCGCAGTTCGCGCGCGACGCTGGACACTGCGCTCGAACGCGATCTGGGCCTGGACAGCCTCGCCCGGGTGGAACTCGTGCTTCGGGTCGAGCGCGCGTTCGGCGTGAGCCTGCCCGAGAGCGCGCTGTATGCGGCGGAGACGCCGCGCGATCTGTTGCGCCTGGTGCAGAGCAGCCTGGGGGTGCGGCGCAGCGGACCCGAAAAGCATATCCGCAGCCTGGTGCAAGCCGAAGCCGGCGCGGCCGCGTGCGCGGCGCCAACGCTGCTCGCGGCGCTGGACTGGCATGCACTCCGGCACCCGGATCGGCTGCAGGTTCACCTCTACACCGAAACCGGCGAGGAAGAACTCTCCTACGCCGCCATCCGCCGCGGCGCCGCGGCCTGCGCCAGCCGTCTTGCCG
>JAJZUK010000086.1 GCA_021847125.1 Pseudomonadota bacterium
CTGCGCCCGGCCTACGTCGGCGATCTGCTCACCGCGAGCGGCAGCGAGCAGGGCCTGGAAGGACGCAACGGCGTATACGACATCCGCGTGGAAAACCAGAAGCGCGAGCTGGTGGCACTGTTTCGCGGCAAATCGACCCAGATCAAGGGCGAAGTCACCGATCTCGACAAACGCTAGGAAAAGCCAGCCTGCGCCGCGACGGTCGCGCCCTCGTTTTTTTGAAAGACCCTATTCCGGCAACTTGTAGTCCCGATCGCGGAACAGACGCAGGCAGGCTGCGGCCACCTGCGCGTCGTAGATCCCGCCCCTGTTGTTCTCGATTTCTTCGAGTGCCGCATCCAGGCCGCGGCCGGGGCGGTAAGGCCGGTGCGACGACATGGCTTCGACCACGTCTGCCACGGCCATGACGCGCGCCTCCAGGATAATTTCGCCGTCCTTCAATTGCTTCGGATAGCCGCTGCCGTCCAGGCGTTCGTGGTGCTGCAGGATGACCTCGGCCACCGGCCATGGAAAATCCACGTCCTTGAGCACATCGTGGCCGCTTTGGCAGTGGGACTTGATCAGCTCGAGCTCCATCGGCGTCAGGCGCGAGGGCTTGCTCAATATTTCCGCCGGCACGCTGATCTTGCCGATGTCGTGCACATAGCCGGCAAGGCGCAGGCCCTTGACCCTTGCCTCGTCCAGGCCCATTTCGGCGCCGATGGCTGCGGCGATCTCGCCCACCCTGCGTTCGTGGCCCGCGGTGTAGGGATCGCGCAGCTCCACCATGCTGGACACGGCCCGCAGCGTCGACTCCATGGCATGCTCCAGGCGCCCGATGTAGCGGTCGATTTCGGCCTGCGTTTTTTTCCGCTCGCCTATATCCTGCGCCATGCCGAGGATCACTTTCTTCCCCTGCAGCGTGGCGACGATCGCGTGCCCGCCCAAGTCGGCCAGGCTGCCGTCCTTGCGCAGCGCGCCGAAGGCGCGCTCCACCGTCTTCTGCTCCCCCGATAGAAGCTGTCTCATGGCCTCCGCCATGCCTGGCCGATCGGGCTCCACAACCAGATCCAGCATCGCCCTGCCGCCCAGCTCCTGCGCGGAATAACCCAGGATCTCGGCGGCGCGGCGGTTGACGTAGGCGAGCTTGCCCTCTTCGATCACGAACATCGCCGATACGTTTTGCTCGAGCATGCCGCGGAACCGTTCCTCGCCCTCGCGCAGTGCTTGCTCCGCTCGCTTGCGCGCGGTGATGTTGTCGAACACCGCGACGAAGTGCCCGGCCTCCGGTCGGTACACGGATAGAGAAAACCAGATGTCCAGGGCGGGGAGGTACGTCTCCAGCCTTTCGGGCTGCCCGGTCGAGGCCACCCTGCCGTAAACCTCGAACAATTCCGGATTCGATTCCTTGATTCCTGGAATGACTTCCGTCACCTTGCGCCCGGCTACATTCTTCAGCCCCGTCAGCCGCCCAAACGACTCGTTCACGCTCAGATAGACAAAATCCTGCGGTTGGCCGTCCTCAAAAATCATTTTGCAATACGCGAGGCCCTCCCGCATGTTCTCGAAAAGCCCGCGGTAGTACGCCTCGCTGCGGGCCAGATTCAGTTCGGCCTGCTGGCGCGCCGCCTCGCGTTCGAAATTGTCGAGTGCGAAGGAGACGTCTACCGCCATCTCCTCGAGCAGCGCCTGCATCGGTGCATCGAACACGCCGGCCTCGGCCGCATACAGGTTGAGCGTGCCGATTACGGCACCGCCGCGGTGCAACGGCAGCGCCGCCATCGAGCGGATGCCTGCTTGCGCCGCCGGCGCGTGCCAGGGCTCGGTGGCCGGATCCCCCAGGAAATCCTGGCAGTAATACGGACGGTCCTCGCGCAGCGCCAGTGCCATCGGCCCCCGGCCCTCGGGAATCCCAGGATCGGTACTGACCCTGATCTGCCGCACATAATCGGCTATCTTGCCTTCGACAGCCGCCGGCACCAGGCGCCGCTCCGATGCATCGACGAGTCCGATCCAGGCACCGACGTAGCCGCCGAATTCCACCGCGATGGCGCAGATGCGCGGGAACAGCCCGTTCGAATCCTTCAGCCTTACGATCGCCTGGTTGGATTCGCTCAGGGTCGCATAGGCGCGATTGAGCCGCCGGATCTGCGCATCCGCCGCGCGGCGCTCGCTGATGTCGCGGATGAAGCACTGCCGGTAGCGCTTGCCGTCTATGTCTATCGTCTGCGCGCTGACTTCCACCGGGAAGGTGCTGCCGTCCTTGCGCCGGTGCATCGCTTCGAACAATGCACCGCCCGGGCGGGCGGTCGCGTCCCAGCCTTGCTCCCACGTCGGCCGCGATGCCGCAGTCTGCAGCTCGCCGATATTCGTGCGCCGCAATTCGCCGGCGCTGTAGCCGTACGCAGCAATGGCGGCGGCGTTGGCCTCGACAATTTCCCCGGAGGGCCCGAGCAGCAGGAAGATGTCGCGCGCCAGCCGGACCAGGTGGCCGAAGTGGCCAACCAGGGCCGCGCGCTCCTCGCGCTGGCGCTCCAGTGCATCGAGCATGCCATTGAACTGCCGCGCGACGTGCTCGATCTCGGCCGGCCCGACAATGCAAGCGCGCGACGCGGTTTCGCCGCCAGCGATCTTCGCGGCGGTTGCCGCGAGTTCGCGTATCGGCCGGGCGATGGCCATGGCTATGCGCCAGGCGAGCGCCAGCACCAGCAGCAGCGCGGCGAGGCCGATGGCCGTGCCGCGAAGGAGCCTCGCGCGGTAATCTGCGAATACCTCGTCTTCGGGCTCGCCGGCGAACACGCGCCATCCCGTGCCCGGCACCGTCGCCACGGCATGCAGGCGCTGCACGCCGTCCATGCCGCGCGTGGAAAAGAAACCCGCGCTCCTGTCGCGGATCGCATCGGCCTGCGGCCCCGACAGAGGTTTGCCTATCCACGCGGCAGGATCGCTCGAGCGCAGCAGAAATCGGCCGTCGCGATCAAGCACCATCTCGAGGGCGCTCCTGGGGGCTTGCTGAAACACCCGCTCGTTGAGCTTGAGCAGATCGACAGACATATTGACCAAGCCGGACACCTTGCCCGCGTCATCGCGAACGGGATAGGTCAGCACCGACACCCAGCGCCCGGACAGGCGGCCGCGAAACGCATTTCCGACGGTGAATTTTCCGCTGCCTATTCCTTCCCGGAACCAGGGAAAGTCCCTTGCCTCCTGCGGACTGGATGGATTGGGTAGATAGGAGTAGATGTTGTGCGCGCGCAGGTCGCGCACACCGAGATTGTTGAATTCCGGGTGCAGATCGAGAAATTCGCCAACGGCGTGGTCGGAGTCGTGCGCATCGAGCGCCCTCACCCCGGGCCGCTGCGCGATCCGGGCGAGCACCGCTTCCTGCTCATGCAGAATGCGATCGAGGCGCGTGGCGGTATTGCCGGCGACGATATTCAGCTTGGCATACGCGGCGTCGCGCGCGTCTGCGGCCTCGCCGGCGATGAAAAACACGAATATCCCCGCCGCCGGGAGCACAACCGCCAGCACCAGCAGCAGCAGCTGAGCGCGAATCGAAAGATGGCGATTGAGGAAATTCAATAGAACCAGGCCCTTCGCCGCTCCGCTTGCGAGGCCGGTCTAGCTCAAGCCGCGGTCCTCGCGCCACGCATACGACGAATGCCATACCCGTATGCACTTGGATAGCGCGTCAATATAGCACAAGCAGACGCACACCCAGCGTAAAGCCGAGCGCAAGCGTTGAAAATTCACGCTATGTCTTCGCCTCCATTTCCCCACGCAGCCGCCGCGCCATGGCGCGCGCGTAGTAACGCGGCGCGAGCCGGCTCACCCACCAGGCGAGCTTCGCCATGCGACCGGCGCGTTGCGCCGCGCCCGCGCCGCGAGATAGAACTCGAACACCTCGGCCGAAGTCTTGTTCGGCACGTAGCCGAACTCTTCCTTCAACGGCGGTTGGCGAGCACCGGGCGATAGCACAGGAAGTTCACCTGCTCCGGCCCGTACTGCGTCAAGCCCAGCGGCTTGAGCAGCGCCGGCGCCGAGCGCAGCAGCCAGGCGGGCAGCACCACGCAGCGCCTGCCCAGGCGCGCGGCAATTTCCGCGATGCCCAGCGCGCCATCGCCGGCGACGTTGTAGATGCCGCACTTATCCGAGTACACGGCTTGGCTCATGCAGCCGACCACGTCCTGATCCCAGATGAACACGAACGGGCTGTCGCAGCCGCGGATCGCGATCAGCCGCGGCTTGTCGAACAGGTCGGTGATCTGGTTCCTGACCGTCTCGCCGAGAATGGTGCCGATGCGAAACACCACCTGCGCGCACGTCCATCGCCACCAGTACGGCGGGCTTGCGCGCGGGGTCCGCCGCCAGCGCTGCGACCAGCTGGCTGCCGAGGTAACCGGCAGCCCCCTTCACCAGTACGCGCGGTGCGGGCATTACTTACCTTTCGGCTCCTGGTGCATGTCATCGAGTGGATCAGGCCCGGCGCCCACATGTGTTTCACCGGATTCACGTCGACATGGATCACGGCGCAGCGGCCGCGCAACGGCGTTTCAGCTTAAGCTCGAGAGCGATGCCGGCGGGCCCTGCGCGGCGACCACGCGGTTGCGCCCGCCGCGCTTGGCCTCGTACAGCGCCGCATCCGCGCTGCGCAGCAGGGATTCCCAGTCGCTGCCATTGACTCCATAGGCCGCGACCCCGGCGCTGATGGTGATGGGAATCGAAACCTGACCCACGCGGATCGGCCGCTCGCCTACGGCGAGGCGGACGCGCTCGGTGCCTGCCATCGCGGCGGCGGTGTCCGCGCCCGGCATCAGCAGCGCGAATTCCTCGCCGCCGTAGCGCCCGAGCACGTCGTGCCCGCGCAGGCTCGCTCGCAGCGTATCGGCCACCCGGCGCAGCACCTGGTCGCCCACGAGGTGGCCATAGGTATCGTTCACGTTCTTGAAATGGTCGATGTCGAAAATCGCCAGTGCGATTCCGATTTTTTCGCGCGTACAGCGCGAAATTTCGCGCTCGTACTCGAGCATGAACGCGCGCCGGTTGAGAATTGCCGTCAAGGGATCGATCATCGCCAGCCGCGCAAGATCGGCCCGCAGCTGCTCGATCTCGATCCACACCACGCCCAGCGTCGCCAGCACCGCGAATACCGCAAACAGCAGATTGCTGGCGAACTGAGCCAGGTCGGGCGCGTGCAAATCCATGCTCGCGCCCCAGGTCGCAGTCAGCGCGGCACGCGCCAGCATGACCAACCCGACTGCGATCAGGCAAGCCGCGGTGAAAATCTTCGCCCGCCTGCTTGCCCCCGTCACCGCTTGCAACAGCGCGCTTGCGGGCTGGACCACGAGTATTGCTATTGCCAGGGAGGAGGCCACGATGCGAATGCGCGTGTCCGGCTGCACATAGGTGAAAAAAGCAAGCAGCAGCACCGCCGCCCCGATCACGCTCCAGCCGAACGCGTTCGATCCCGGTCCTCGTCCTTGGCGCACGCTGCCCAAAATGAACAGGAACGCCACCAGGATCAAGCCATTGGCGAGGACGATCGAAGCGAAATCGGGGACGATGCCGCGCAGCGCGATTCCGCCCGCACCCGCGGCGAGCGCCAGCATGCCGTAACCCCAATTCGTCACCGCATGCGAGCCCGGCATGCGATAGGGCAGGAACAGACAGACGAATCCGAGGCAGGCGTAGAGGATCACCAGGACGATGAACAAGGTACGCAAGTCAAGCTGCATGCATCGCCTCCCTGGGCTCCCCGCGAATTGCCGCAAAACCTGCAATCGCGCGCCGCGCTCAGTACTCTACAGTTATCATATACTCTGAAGGATTGCCAGATTGTTTGCGCAATATCAACCATTCCAGAGGATCATGATCGATACCATCGCGCCTGCCTGGAGTTCGACCAGCGCGCAGCGAATGCGTCGCCGCTACATTCCATTACGCCACGCCGCTCGCCTGCTGGCGACGGCCGCCCTGGCGCTGACACCGTTGCTTGCATGCGCCTTCGACCTCGAAGGCCATCGCGGCGCGCGGGGCCTGGCGCCGGAGAACACCCTGCCCGCGTTCGCCGCTGCGCTGTCAGCCGGCGTCAGCACGCTGGAACTGGACAC
>JAJZUK010000087.1 GCA_021847125.1 Pseudomonadota bacterium
GCCGCTGCCTTCGCCCAGGCGCATGCCCAGCGCGAGCACTGGCTCGGCGCCGAGCAAGTCCATCATGCGTCTGTGTCCTGCCTCGGCCGAGAGATGCGCGAACACGCAATACTCGAGCACCGCGGGATGGAGCCGGCTCGCCACCAGCAGCGCGCTGCCGGCGATAAAGCCGTCCACCAGAACCACCATCCGTGCCTCGGCCGCGGCGAGGAAGGCCCCCACCATCATCGCGATCTCGAAACCGCCGTACTCGGCGAGCGCTTCGAGCGGCGCCAACGCGCCCGGACGGCGCGCCGAGGCACGCGCGAGGATCCCCTGCTTGCGCGCCAGTCCCGCGTCGTCGATGCCCGTGCCGCGCCCGACGCACTCGGTGAGCGGTATGCCGCCGACGCGATGCAGCAGCAGCGATGCCGACGCGGTGTTGCCTATGCCCATCTCGCCGAAGCCGATGACATTCGTGCCCTGCTCCGCGCATTCGCGCACGAGTTGCGCGCCGATGCGGATCGCCTGTGCGCACTCATCGACGCTCATGGCCGGCTCGTGCACGTAGTTGGCGGTCCCGCGCGCGATCTTGCAGTTGCGCGCACCGCCCTCGGGCGGAAAATCGTGGTTCACCCCGGCGTCGATCACCTGCACCTCCATGCCCGCCTGTCGCGCGAGCACATTGATCGCCGCGCCCCCCGAAAGAAAATTGTGCACCATTTGCCAGGTGACTTCCTGCGGAAAGGCACTGATGCCCTCTGCCACAGCACCGTGATCGCCGGCGAACAGCAGGATTTGCGGTCGCGCCAGTTGCGGGGATACAGTTTGCTGAATGAGGCCGATCTGCAGCGCCAGCGTCTCCAGCCGACCGAGCGCACCGAGGGGTTTGGTCTTGCTGTCGATCTTGTCGCGAAGCGCGGTCTCGATAGCGCGCGAGGGCGCCGAAATAGCAAAATCCATGGTTGTTCCCGTTGCTTTCGCAATATTCACCATTCCACTCCTTTTTGTGCGCGGATGCCTTGTTGAAATGCGTGCTTGGCCTGCATCATCTCGGTGACGGTGTCGCCCGCCGCGATGATATCGGGCGGAGCAGCCCGCCCGGTCATCACCACATGCTGCAACGCCGGCCGCTTCCGCACATCGGCCAGCACCTCGCGCACGTCGAGATATCGATACTTGAGCACGATGTTGATCTCGTCCAGAACGACCAAACCCAAGCGCGGATCGGCCAGCATGCGCTGCGCGTGGACCCAGCCGGCTTCGGCCTTACGCATATCGCGCTCGCGGTCCTGCGTTTCCCAGGTGTAGCCTTCGCCGGCGATCCGAAATTCCACTTCGTCGGGAAAGCGCCGGAAGAACTGCTCCTCGCCGGTCGGAACCGCGCCCTTGATGAATTGCACCACGCCGACCTTCATGCCGTGGCCAAGCGCCCGCGCCACCATACCGAAACCCGAACTCGATTTACCCTTGCCGTTGCCAGTCACCACGATGATGACACCCGCGTCGCGCTGCGCCGCGCTCATTTTTTCATCGACCACCCGCTTCTTGCGCTGCATGCGCGCCTGATGGCGTTCGTCGATGTTCCCATCTTCGTCCTTTGAGATCATGTCTACTCCGCAATGAACAGTGTTCGGCCGGCCGCTTCGAGGCGCGCCACGCGATGCCCGAACGCGTACGACAAGTCGTGCTCGGTCATCACTTCGCCTATGGGCCCCTGCCGCACGGTTCCCTGCGGCGTGAGCATCAGGGCGTGGTCGGCAAAACGCGCGGCCAAATTGAGATCGTGCAACGTGAACAGCACAGCTTTGCCGTCGTCGCGCGCCAGCTTGCCAAGATGCTCCAGAACCAGCACCTGATGATGCAAATCGAGATGCGACACCGGCTCGTCGAGCAGCAACAGCGGCGGGTCCTGGACCAGAAGCGCCGCCAGTGCCACGCGCTGGCGTTCGCCGCCCGATAGGGTCAACACGTCGCGTTCCTCGAATCCCGCAAGGTCCAGCGCCCGCAACGCGGCGAGGACAACCTCCTGGTCGCCCTCGCCCTCCCATTGCCAGCGCGCAAGATACGGATGCCGTCCCAACAGCACAATCTCCTCGACGCTCGCACTGAAGGCATCATGCATCGTCTGTGGCAGAAAGCCGCGTACCCGCGCGGCCTCGCCCGGTGGCCAGTCCTCGAGCGC
Organism: Pseudomonadota bacterium; assembly: GCA_021847125.1. The sequence goes on from JAJZUK010000087.1 coordinate 2,165, forward strand.
CCGGCCGGCCAGTTGTACCGAGCCGCCTTGCGGCTCGCGCAAGCCCACCACGGTATGCAGCAGGGTCGTCTTGCCCGCCCCGTTCGGACCGAGCAGGCACCACATCTCGCCGGGATTGAGACAGAAGCTCAGCTCGCGCACCAGGATCCTCCCGCCCGCCCCCAGCGTCAATCTCCGCACTTCGAGCAGCGGCACGCTCACGCCGCCGCCTCCTTTTCTGCCGTGACAGTTTCACGTCCGCACTGTCGGCGGCCGAAGGCATTTGCGGTCGGTCGCGTCCCCATTGCATGGGGCCCCTGCTCCCTGCTCATGCCTTCCTCGGATTGCGCATCAACAGAAACATGAACGCCGGTACCCCGAACAGCGCCGTGATGACCCCCACCGGCAACTGCAACGGAGCGAGCGCAGTGCGTGCCACGGTATCCGCCGCAAGCAGCAGTGCGCCGCCCGCGAGCGCACTGGCTGGCAGCAATACGCGCTGATCGTTGCCCAACAGGAGGCGTAGCGCATGCGGCACCACCAGCCCCACGAAGCCGATGGTGCCGGCGGTCGTTACCGCCAAGGCCGTCGCGATCGAGGCGACCAGGTAAATCGTGTAGCGAAGCGCCGCAACGCGTACGCCGAGGGCATGCGCCAGCGCCTCGCCGCGCAACAGCACGTTGAGGTCACGTGCCGCCGGATAAATTGCAGCCAGGCAAACCGCGAGCGTCACCAGGGCAGGCGCCCACAATTCGGCGCCGTTCAGATCGCCCATCAGCCAAAACAACATGCCGCGCAGCTTGGCTTCGGGCGCCAGCGTGAGGATCATGGTAATGAGAGCCGACCATCCGGCGGCAATGATCACGCCCGTGAGCAATAGCCGCGGCGAAGCGTCCAGCGCGCCGAACAGCTGCTGGCGCGCGAAGTCCCGTCGCGCCAGCGCAAACACGAGCACGATCGCCGCGAGCGCGCCTACCGCCGCGCCGAGATTGACGAACAGCGAACCCAGCCCGGCGAGCATCGCACCCAACGCACCCACCGCCGCGCCGCCGGACAAGCCCAACACGTACGGGTCGGCGAGAGGATTGCGCAACAGCACTTGCATCAGGGCGCCGGCCAGCGCGAGCAGCCCCCCGGCTGCGAACGCGGCCAGCGCGCGCGGCAGGCGCAGCTTGAACAGGATCTCGCCGGCGACGCTATCGCCGGGAGCGGCGAGCGCCCGCAGCAGTTCGAGCGGCGCGAGGTGACTGCTGCCGCTGACGAGAGCGAGCGCGAACGCAGTGAGCGCAACCAGCGCCAGCACCAGCCAGATGAGCATCGCGCGCCGCAAGAGCCCTCCCTACTGCTGCCAATTGAGCGAGACAAACAGTCCGCGGCCTGGCGTGTTGTAGCCGTGCGCGACCTGGTAGTGCTCATCGAAGGCGTTCTCCAAGCGTGCCGCGATGTACGTGTTTTTCGTCACCGCATGGCGTGCGGTCAGATTGACCACCTTGTAGCCGCCCAGCGTCACCGGTGCACCACTGACGACATTGTTGTCGGGTCGCGCGCTGCCGACGATTGCTTCGCCGCCCACGCGCCAGCCGGAAAGCGTGGTATTCACCACCAGGTTGCCGAAATTCTTGCCGCGGCGGCGCAACTGGGCGCCGGTCGCGGTGTCGATCGGATCCTGCACGGTCAGGCTTGCCCGCATATCCCAGTTGTCGAACTGCCCCGTGTAGCTCATCTCAGTGCCCCCAACCCGTGCGCTCGCCACGTTTTCCGGCAGATAGGTGAACGGCGGCGCAACCAGTACGGTCTGTATCAGGTTCCGGTACTGGGTGCGGAATTCGGCCACCCGCAGCAGGTGACGGCCCACGGCGTACTGCAGTCCCAGCTCGTTGCTCTGGGTCTTCTCGGGCTGCAGCTTGGGGTTGCCAAAACCGGGGTAGAACAACTCGTTGAAGGTGGGCGCCCGAAATGCACTCGAGCGCATTGCCGTTACTTTCCAGCGCGCGTTGATATCGTAACCGTAGCCTGCAAGCCAGGTGTCGGCATCGCCGAAGTCCGAATAACGGTCACGGCGGGTACCTGCCTGAAACTGACTCGCGCCGACGCGGCCGTTGTAAGCAAGCATCATACTGCGCACATCCCGGGTGGTATAGGCGTAGGCGGTGGTACTGTCCACCCGCTGCTTCTGCTCTTCCAGGCTGGCAGTTACGACATGCTCCTTAGCCAGGCTGAAATCGTTTTGCCACTGGTATTGCGTGTTCTTGGTGTTGAACCGCGTGGGCGTCCCGCCGTTCGTAAAGGTCTTCGACTCGTCTGTGCCCTGCGCGATGGATAAGTGCGACTTCCAGAAAGAGTTGAACCGGTTGTCCGAGTAGAGCGCGTAAGTCGACAAGGTGTCGTTCAAGCTGTCGCGTTCGGTGGGTGTGCCGAAAGCGTTGTCGAATTGGACCTTGCCGGCGCTTTGGTAAGCGCGTAACCCGATCTCATGACCCGCGGCAAGGCGCTGCGCGATCTGGCCTGAAACGCTGAGGTTGTGGTAGCCGTCATTGTCCGGATTGGCTTTGGGCGCCTGCTGCGTGTTGATCGCCGAAAAACCGTTGGTCTGGAACTGCGAAACATTCAGGCTGAAGCGTGTGTCCTCCACGCTACCGCTGTAACCGGCCGAGGCGCGATGGGTGCCGCGCGAGCCGGCCATCATCTGCGCTTCAGCATGGGGGGCGCCGTGCCCCTGTTTCGTGAAGATCTGGATTACACCGCCGATGGCATTGGCGCCGTACAGCGCCGAGACGTTGCCGCGCACGACCTCTACCCGCTCGACCTGGTCCAGCATTACGTTTTCGATCGAAGTGGTCCCAAGCGTGGCTGAGCCGACGCGTACGCCGTCGATCAAAATCAGCACCTGCTGGCCATCTCCACCGCGCATGAAAATGCTGCTCGAGGTGCCAATACCCCCGTTTTGCACAAACTCGAAGCCGGCTTCGCGGGCCAGCAGACTGGGTAGATCGACGGCCTGCGATTCGCGAATATCTTTTTGCGTGATTACGGTGGTATGAGAAATAGTGTCGGTCAACTGTTGGTCGAGCCGCGAGGCGGTGACCACTACCGCGTCTTCCTGTGCAAATGCTTGCGTCGCCAGCGCCAGCGTGATAGCGGAAATAAATGATTTGAATTGCATGACTTTCCCCCGCCGCCAGCGTCCCCGCAGGCGGCACAACAAAAACAACAAAGGAAACGCGGGGGAGAGCAGAACCGCAACCGGCGCACCGCTTCCCCGCAGTGTTTCCACCTGTCGCGCAAGGCCGGTCTCCGGGCTCGTGGGATTGGATCTGTCGCCTTCCCGCAAGCGCGAGCTTGCAGTGGCGTAGAGACAGACCCGCGCTCACCTACCGTTGCGGGGGCAGCACAGGCTTTCGGCGTAGCTACACGCGGTACCTGTTTCCCGTTTCACCCGCCTGCGGGAAGCGCTGGCGGACACCTCGAACGAGTGTTGCGATATTACACGCTATCGCGCCCGGCTGCCGCCCCTGCGCCGGCAAAATGACCAAGCCTGGAAATACCGCGCGGAGTCAATGAAATAAGCTGGCTTATTCATCATGGAAAGAGCTTTGAGAGTTGCCTGTTATTACTTGACTCGGCACAATTTTTGAAATTATAGTGCGGTGATGGACGCGGAATTCGACACACTCGACGGCAAGATCGATCGGTTCTTGCAGCTGTGCCAGCGCCTGAAGAGTGAAAACAAGGAATTGAGGCTGCAATTGGTATCGGCACAGAACGACGTCAAGCTGCTCGAAGGCAAAGTTGATGGCGCCAAGACCCGCCTGGAGGCGCTGTTGCGTCAGATGCCGGAATGAGCACCAAGCCCAAGACCCTGGACGTCAGCATCATGGGGCGCAGCTACCGCGTGACCTGCGCCGACGATGAACGCGAGGCGC
>JAJZUK010000088.1 GCA_021847125.1 Pseudomonadota bacterium
GTGAAACTGCTTTTCATCCAGCGACAGCACGCGGCAGTTGATCTTGGCCATCGCCGTCGCGCTGCGCGGCAGACCGGCGATGACCGCCAGTTCGCCGAACACGTCGCCCGGTTTCACCACGCCGAAAAACTTGTTGCGTATCATCAGGCCGATTTCGCCCTCGAGCAGCAGGTACATCCTTGCGCCTTTGGAGAACAAGCCGCCCGCTTTCTCGTTCTCGGAAAAGATGGGCTTCCCCGCAGGCTTTTCTTCGAGCGTTCCCGCCGAGCGGAAGAATTCCAGGGCGATGGCGGGCTGATACAGCGGGCTTTGCGCGGCGACCTGCGCCGGCGCGCGCGCGGCCGGCTCGGGCCGGGGCGTGGGCTTGGCCGAAAAATCGAGGTCTTCCATGATTCCCAATATTTTAGTCCTTAATTCAGCCGCGGGCGACGCATCGCCCCCGACAGGCAGCAGCATCGGTCAAGCCCGAGACGAGCGCAAAGAACAACTTTGGGCGTAGAGACATGACGCCGGTGCACACCGGATGCCTCGGCGGCACCGCGACTGGCCCGGCCCTGGGACATCGAAGCCTACGACTGAGGGCGAGGAAGCTGCGGCTCGAATCCGCAGCGGAGTTGCCGCTGTACACTGTGGCGTCGCAGCCGCCGGTCAGCGACGGGCACACCGCGCCATCGAGAAGGACCGCGTCCTCAGCTGAGCACCGGCGGAGCCAGCTTGGTAAGTGCTTGCTTACGCGCGATTGCGCCACCCGCAAGTGCAAAGCCGAGCAGCTTGCCACCCGCATCTTCGAATCTGGCCTCGATCCCGTGCGCATGCTCGGCGTAGGTCCAGCTGCCGGGGAGGGCCGGAGGCGGGCACACGATCAGCGGCAACGCGGGCGTCTTCACCACTACCGGCATCGCCGGATAGGCCACCGCGGTCGGCGTTCCGGCCAGGGTTTGCGCCAGCGCGCGTGCAGCCCGCATCAGCGGCAAGACGTAGGGCAGAGTCTGGCCGTCGATCTCGGCGCAATCACCCAGGGCGTAGACATCCGCAGCGCTGGTTTGCAGCAGGCGGTCGGTGACGATGCCGCGATTGACCTGCAGTCCCGCGCGCTGGGCCAGCTGCGTGCGCGGCCGCAGGCCGACTGCAGACAGCACCGCATCCACGTCGAGCGCCGTTGCGTCGGCGAGGTCCACGCGCAGATCCGCAGCATTGCGCGACACGGCGCGGGCCGTGGTGCCCAGGTGCCAGACCACACCTGCCGCCGCAAGCGCCCGTTGCAGCTGTTGCGCTACCGCCTCCGGCAGGAGCCGGCCCAGCGGCCGCGGCGCCGGGTCGATGACATGCACGCGATAGCCGGCCGCGACCAGGTCGTTGGCGAACTCGCAACCGATCAAGCCCGCGCCCAGCAGCGCCACGGTCTTCTTTCCTTCGATCGCAGCGCGAAAGCGCGCATAGTCCGCAAGGTCGTTGACGCGCAGCGCCGCCTGGGCGGCATCGCCCGCCAGCGGCAGCACGATCGGATCGGCGCCGAGCGCGAACACCAGTTTCGAGTAGCGCAGCAGCGCGCCGCCAGCCCGCAGCGTGCGGCCCGCCGTATCCACGGCCTCGACTTCGACCCCGGGGATGACCTGTGCCTTGAGCTGCGCCGCCATTTGCCTGGCGCTCGCGCCCGTGAGCTGCGCCGCCGCCTTGCCTGACGCAAGCGCGTTCGACAGCAGCGGCTTGGAATAATAACTCCCCTCATCGCGGCTCAGGATCGTCAACGGCAAGGCGGGCGCGAGCTTACGCAGCTCGCGCGCGAGGCTGTAGCCGGCGAGCCCGCTGCCGATGATGACGACCGGTTCCACCTCAGGCCACCGCCGCGCCGGTCTCGACCATCTCGAAATCGGCCTTGGCTACGCCGCAGTCGGGGCAGGACCAATCCGCCGGGATGTCCTCCCAGCGCGTGCCCGCGGGAATGCCGTCCTCGGGCAGGCCCTTCGCTTCGTCGTAGACGAAACCGCACACCACACATTGCCATGTCTTCATTTGTTTCTCCTGTAGTTTGAATGAATCAGCGTTGCGCCCGGGCCAGCGCCGCCTTGTAGTGATTGGCGTGGCGCTCTTCGACTTTGGCCAGCGCGGCAAAGCGCTTGGCGGCTTGTTCCAGCGTGCGGCGGAAATTCGCGGCGTGCTGTTTAGATTCGCCGATCTGCTGCTCGAATTCGCTCACTGCCGCGCTGTTGCCTTCTTCGACGGCGAGATGGCGGAATTTCGGGTACATCTCGGTGTATTCGTAGGTCTCGCCCTCGATCGCGAGCTCCAGCGCCCGCGCCGGGCTGAGTTCGGCCCTGGGGTAGAGCAGGTCGAGATGGCCGAACGCGTGCTGCACTTCCTGGTCGGCGGTGTCTTCGAATACGCGCGCGGTGGCTTCGTCGCCGGCAGCGCGCGCAAGTTTGGCGAAGTAGCGGTATTTGATATGCGCCATGCTTTCGCCGGCGAACGCGGCCTCGAGATTCTGGATGGTGACGGATTCCGGTTTCATGTCTGGCTCCTTTAATTGAGAGGTTGCTTTGCTGCAGGACGAATTCCGGTCCCTGGACATGATCGGGTCTAATGACTAATATTGCTCAATTTAATCGAATAATTCGATATGTCGGCCTTGCCCTCGCTGCGCCAGCTCGGCTACCTGGTCGCGCTGGCGCAGCACCTCAGTTTCACGCGCGCGGCCGCCGCCTGCTTCGTCACCCAGTCCACGCTCAGCGCCGGGCTGAAGGAGCTGGAGGCGACGCTGGGCGCGACCCTGGTCGAGCGCGACCGGCAAAGCGTGCTCATGACGCCGCTGGGTCTGGAAGTGGCGGCGCGTGCGCGCGGCTTGCTCGCCGCGGCCGAGGACTTGGCCCAGCTCGCCGCGGCTGCGGCCGAGCCGATGACGGGCACGCTGCGCCTGGGCGCGATACCGACACTCGCACCCTTCCTGCTGCCGCGCATCCTTCCCGGACTGCGCGCCAAATACCCGCAGCTGAAACTGTTGCTGCGCGAGGACGTGAGCGCCAACCTGCTGCAGCGCCTGGCCGAAGGACAGCTCGATTTTGCGCTGCTGGCCTTGCCCTTCGACACCGGCGACATGCGGGTGCGGCCGCTGTTCGACGACGAGTTCTGGCTGGTCGGGCGCGAGGACGATCCTGCGCTCAAGGCCAGGCGCGCGACGGTCAGCGCGCCCGTAGCCGAGCGGCTGGTGCTGCTCGAGGAGGGGCATTGCCTGCGCGAGCATACGCTCGCCGCCTGTCCGCGCAACGAGCCGTCCAATCGCTCCGGCGTGGAGGCGACCAGCCTGCTGACGCTGGTGCAGATGGTCGAGTCGGGCATCGGCCTCGCGCTGGTGCCGGAAATCGCGCTCAGCAGCGGCTTGCTCAAAGGCAGCAAACTCGTGGCGCGGCCGCTGACGCCGCCAGCGCCCAAGCGCAGCATCGTGCTGCTCGCGCGGCGCTCGAGCGCAAGGCTGGCGGAATTCGCTGCGCTGGGCGATTTCATCGAAGCCGCGCGCAAACACGAGCATTACGCCGTCAGCACTTCCCGGGGGCGGGGGCAACGCAGCTGAAGCGGGCCGGGCGCCGCGCTAGTGTCCCGAATCGTTAGTTCGTTGAATCATCGCTCGGCGCGAGAATAACGGGTGCAGCGGAAAAGCGGCGAAATCGGCGCCAGACAAGGCGCAAAGCGCAGCAAGGTTGGACACCTTGCGAGCATTTGCAACGCCGTATGGCGTCGATTCTCGGCGTCTTTTCTTCAGCGAATTAGCGATTCGGGACACTAGTGCTGCGGGCTAGCCTGCGCGCGCGCGAGCGAACTGGATTCGCGGCTGATCAGCGCGCGCACCGCGTCGTCGGCAAACGTCTTGCGGCCGGCGTCGGTCGACAGATCCTCGGCGGCGCGAATCAAGGCGTCGTTGTCATCGTGGCGCAGATAGGCGCTGCGCATGCGGTGGTATTGATAATTCTCCAGCGCCAGATGCCGGTTGGAAACGAGGATGATGGCCTGCTTTTTCGGCTGGTGCCAGCCGAGCAGGTCGGCCATGTTGATCCACAACAGGTGCGCGACGCCAGCGGCAGCGAGGCGTTTCACGCGAGGCTCGCTCCGGGTATCGGCACCCTGCGCCGCTATCCCGGCTACTACCACGAACTGTTCAACGAAACCGAAGCCGGGCGCGTGTTCGAGGATCTGCGCGCCTGGCTCGACGAACTGCGCTAGACCGGCCGATTCCCGGGGTAATGCTGCACCTCGGGATCGCGATACAACCACGGGCGCGCGCTGTCGGTCCAGATGTTCATGACCAGCTTCATCTCGTTCGGCGCATCGAGCGTGCCCACCTTGAGCACCATCATCTCCGGCAGCTTCTCGCGCTGGCTGTAGATCGGCGAGCCGCAGTCGCCGCAGAAATAACGGTTCAGGACGTTGCCGCTCGCCGCGGTGTCGGCGTAGCGCTTCGGCTTGCCCGAGGTGAACGTCACTGCGGCAGTCGGCACCGCGGCGTTGTGGCTCGCGCCGGTGCCCGAAGATTTCTGGCAGTGGGTGCAGTGGCAGGCGATGATTTTTTCGACGGGCGCGCTGACGCTGTAGCGAATGTTGCCGCAGAGGCAGCCGCCGGTGATCGGGTTCGACACGGAATTCTCCTTCTTCGGTTGGGGCAGTGACAGTTGGCCGGCGCCAATGATACCCTGATCCGCGCGCCCCGCCTCTTGCGCGAAGCGCGCCAGCATGCGCCTACGCGCAGCACCCGGACCCGCACCCATGAACAGCACCAACGACACCCACTCCAAGATCCTCGGCTACATCCTGTGGATCTTCGGCTTCACCGGCTCGCATCGCTTCTACTACGGCAAACCGGTCACCGGAACGATCTGGTTTTTCACCCTGGGTCTGCTCGGCGTCGGCTGGCTGATCGATCTGTTCCTGATCCCCGGCATGGACCGCGAAGCCGACCTGCGTTTTCGCGCCGGGCGCGTGAACTACAGCGTCGCGTGGGTACTGCTGACTTTCCTCGGACTGCTCGGCATCCACCGCATGTACCTGGGCAAGTGGATCACCGGGATCATTTACCTCTGTAGCGCGGGCTTGCTCGGGATCGGCTACCTGTATGACTTCTGGACGCTGAACGATCAGATCACGATCGTGAATGCGTCCGAATGAATTGGCGCGATCTGCCGCTTAGCGGGCATTCAAACAGGACATCACGACTGCGGTTGTGATTTCGAGCGCTAGCGCTCAGGGCTTCGCGCTGAAATCCAGATCCTCGCCAGGGGCTGCAGGCGCAGGGGCTGCAGACGCTGCAGCCGGTGCCGCTGCCGCCGCCCGCGCTGCCACCCGCGCCGCCGCCGGCGGTATGTTCTTGCTCGGGTCGTCCGGCACCGCGGCGCCTCCATTCGCGAGCGCCGCCTCCAGATCCTGCTGGATTTGCGCAACGTCGAACGCAGCCCGACCCTGCATGCGCAGCAGGATGCGCGAGGGCAAATCCTGGATGCGCGGCACGGCGGCGCGCACGTTGGCGGCAGTGGTGAGAATGGGCACGGCGTGATTGTTCCTGAAGCCGGGCTCGGCGCGATCGATTGCGTCGATCACCGCGTTCTGGGCTTTGGCGATGCCCATGAGCAGTTCGGCGAGCTGGGTGTTGTCCATGGCGGATTCCTCTTGTCTCTGGTCCGGCGGCCGGCATGGAATTGCCTGCTCGCGTGTTTTGCTTTGCGTAAGGATACAGCAGGAGCCGGGGGGGAGGGCAGTAGGCCGAACGGCCGGGGCCGCTGCGCATGCGACGCAGATGCCCGGAAAGGCGCATGAATACTGGCTCTCGTGCCGATTGAGTGCAAAAGAAAAAGGCGGCCGCAGCCGCCTTTTTTTTGCCTGCGCGAGACGCGCTACTTGCGCTGGCGCAGTTTGCGAATCGCTGCGATCTGGGCCGCTGCCTGCGCGAGTTCGGCCAGCGCTTCGGCATATTCCATTTTGCCGCTGCGGTTGGCGAGGTTTTCCTGCGCGAGCTTGTGCGCTTCCAGCGC
>JAJZUK010000089.1 GCA_021847125.1 Pseudomonadota bacterium
TCCGGCATGTGCCGCAGCGCGCACAGCGGGGCGGAAGGCGCACCGGAGGCGCTGCGCGACCGTGCCGGCTACAAGTGGCGCCGTGCCGCGACGCCGCCGCGCGGCAGCGGCCGGGCAGCGCGCGTGGCCTGGCTCGCCTTTCCCACGGACTACCTGTCGCGGCCGACCGTCGACGACGACGGGGAGATATTCTGGATTGCCGCCGCGCCGGCCTGCGGCGCGACCTATGTCGAATTCGCTTACGCGGCGGAACCCGAGCAGGGAATACGCGGCGTTCTCGACATTGTGCAGGACCGGACCCTGGTGCAATGCGCCGCGCTGCCCAACGGCGAAACCCTGGTGATCTTTTGCTATCACGCCGACTGGGACAACAAGGACCTGCGCGTGCCCGGGCATGGCGCCGTCGCCGATGTCCTGTTTTCCGCGGACGATCCGCTGGCCACGGGGCGCCCCCTGCGGCATCGCTTCGGGCCGGCGCCGAAGGACGAAGAGGCGGTGCTGCTGCTGGAACTGGGGGGCGCTGCGGTGACCAATTGACCGGCGCGCCGGGCGTCGGGAATTGCGGGGGTGGTCGAATTTTTCTGTAACATGACAGCCCTGACCCGAATTGCCCTGCCATGCTCCCACAAGCGCTGATCTTTCTCGACCTCGAAACCACCGGCATGAGGGCGGCCGAGGAGCGCATCACCGAGATCGGTCTGGTCGAGGTCGCCAACGGCGCAGTCGTCGGCAGCTGGAGCCAGCTGGTTAATCCGCAAAAGCGCATTCCGCATTTCATCCAGGAGCTTACCGGCATCACCGACGCGATGGTGCGGGAGGCGCCCAATTTCGCGCAGCTTGCACCCGGCTTGTTCGAGCGGCTGGAGGGCAAGCTGCTCGTCGCCCACAACGCGCGTTTCGATTTCGGATTCCTCGAGAGCGAATTCGCGCGCCTGGGAATCTGCTACCGCCCGCAGGTGTTGTGCACGGTGAAACTGTCGCGCAAGCTGTTTCCGGAACAGCGCCGCCACAACCTGGACAGCCTGATCGAGCGCCACCGCCTCAATTGCAGCGCACGCCACCGCGCGCTCGGCGATGCCGAGGTGTTGTGGCAATTCCTGCAGAAAATCTATGCCGAGGTGGATGTCGTGCGCATCGATGCCGCGCTGCGCGCGCAACTGGACCCGCCGCCGCGCCCAGTGCCGAGAAGACGGAAGCCGGCGACCGCTGCGGCTAATCCACGCCCGCCCCGGTCTGCTTGATCACCTTGGCCCAGCGGTCGCGCTCCGAGCGCATCAGACTGGCCAGGCCCTCGGGCGTGGTGCCGACCGCCTGGAAATAGATGCGCAGCATTCTCTCGCGCACCTCCGCGCTGTGGATGATCGCCACGAGTTCCTGGTTGAGGCGGTCGATAATAGGCTTCGGCGTCCTGGCCGGCGCGACCATGCCCAACCAGGCGCTAGACTCGAAGCCGGGAAATGCCTCGGCTATCGTCGGCAGGTCGGGTAACACCGGGCTCTTCGCGCCGCTGGTCACGGCCAGCGCTCTAACGCGTCCCGACTGCACCAGGGGCATGGCGGTGCCGGGCACGACGAAGCCGGCCTGGATCTGGTTGGCGAGGATGGCGGTGTTGACCTGCGGGCTGCCGGGGTAGGGCACGTGCACGATGTCGATGCCGGCCTGCGTTTTCAGCAGCTCCATGGTGAGATGCGAGGCGCTGCCGTTGCCGACCGATCCGTAATTGAGCTTGCCCGGCCGCGCCCTGGCGTATTCGACGAACTCCTTCACCGTGCTCACGCCCAGGCTGGGGTTCACGATCAGCACGTTGGGGCTTACCGCGACCAGCGTGATCGGCGCGAGTTCGGTGAACGGGTCGTACTCCATCTTCTTGTAGAGCACGGTGTTCACCGCCAGCGGACCCTGAATGGACAGGCCGATGGTGTAGCCGTCGGGCTCCGCCTTCGCCATCAGACCGGTGCCGATGTTGCCGCCCGCGCCCGGTTTGTTCTCGACCACTACCGGCTGCCCCAGCGCCTGCGTCAGCTTTTTGGTGAGCATGCGCGCGATGAGGTCGGGCGAGCTGCCGGGCGGGAAGGGCACGATGATGTGGACGGCTCTTGCCGGCCAGGGGTCGGCCGCCAGGGCGACGCTGCCGGCGAGTGCCAGCGCAAGCGCGATGAGTAATCTGCTCATGTTGTTTTCCTATCCAGAGTCGGCGCGCGTTGAGGCCGGGCGCACCGGGCGATTATAATCGCTGGCGCAAAGGGAGAAGAGCAATGGCGAAAACGGAACTGCCCATACTCATCGCCGGCGGCGGCATCGGCGGTTTCGCCGCCGCGCTGGCGCTGACGCAACAAGGATTTCCGGTCCAGGTGCTCGAGCGCGCCGCGGATTTCCACGAGCTCGGCGCCGGCATCCAGCTCGGGCCGAACGCCTTCCGTATGTTCGAAATCCTGGGCGTAAGCGCAGAGATGTCGCATTGGGCGGTGTTCCCGGACAGCCTGATCATGCGCGACGCGCTCGACGGCTCGGAAATCACGCGCATTCCGACGGGCGAGCCCCTGCGCCGGCACTTCGGCTATCCCTACGCCGTGATCCATCGCGCCGATCTGCACAAAGTGCTGATCGATGCGGTGAAGCGTTCGCCGCTGGCGGCGCTGACGACGAACTGCAAGCTCGTGTCCTATGAGGATCGCGGTGATCGCGTCGTGGTCCAAACCGAAGCGGGCAAGTCCTTTGAGGGCGCAGCCCTGATCGGCGCGGACGGCCTGTGGTCGGCGGTGCGAGGTCAACTGGTCGGCGACGGCAAGCCGCGGGTCTCCGGCCACATCGCCTACCGCGGCGTGATCCCGATGGCCGAAGTGCCCGGGCATTTGCGCGAGAACAACGTGGTGCTCTGGGCCGGGCCGAAGACCCACCTGGTGCACTATCCGCTGCATCGCGGCGAAGTCTACAACCTGGTGGTCGTGTTCCACAGCAGCCGCTACGAGGAGGGTTGGGACACCTACGGCGATCCGGGCGAATTGCGCGAGCGCTTCGCCGGGCAGCATCCCAAGGTGCGCGAGTTCCTGGCGATGGCGAACGAGTGGAAGATGTGGGTGTTGTGCGACCGCGAGCCCGTCAGCCAGTGGACCCGGGGCCGCGTGACCCTGCTCGGCGACGCGGCCCACCCGATGCTGCAGTACCTCGCGCAGGGCGGATGCATGGCGATCGAGGATGCGGTGGTGCTGGCGCGCAGCCTCGCCGACGCGAAAGGCGACTACCAAGCCGCCTTCCTCGCCTATCAGCAGCAACGCTACCTGCGCACCGCGCGCGTGCAACTGACCGCGCGCCTGTACGGCGACATCTATCACGCCACCGACGCCGTGCGCGACCTGCGCCGGCAGATGCTCGCCGGCCGTACGCCGCAGCAGGCCTACAATGGCATGGCCTGGCTCTACGACGGCATCTGATGGTTTCCCCTCATCCGCGGAGCAGATCCCCCATGCCCATGCAACTGATGTCCGTGAACGTGTCTCGACCGGTTGAAGTGCGGTACGAAGGCAAATTGATAAACACGGGCATATTCAAAATGCCGGTGAGCGGCTCGGTTCGAGTCAAGCGGCACAACCTGGACGGCGACGGCCAGGCGGACTTGGATAACCACGGCGGTGAGCACAAGGCGGTGTACGCCTACTCGCTCGATCACTATGCCTACTGGCAAAAAGTCCTCAACCGGGAAAAAATGGACTGCGGCCAGTTTGGCGAGAACCTCACCATTGCCGGCCTCGACGAATCCGAATCCTGCATCGGCGACCAGCTTCAGATAGGCAGTGCCTTGTTCGCCATCACTCAGCCCAGAGTGCCCTGCTACAAGCTGGGCATTCGATTCGCGGACGCGAGCATGCCGAAGCTGTTTTCCGAGTCTGCGCTTACGGGTTTCTATCTAAGCGTGCTGCGTGAAGGAACGGTCGAGGCGGGAGATGCGGTGGAGGTGGTGAAACGCGGCTACGGCAAGCTGCCGGTAAGAACCCTGTTTGTCGCCTACCTGAAGGCGGGAGACGACGATGCGGCGCGAATTCTGGCGCGAGCGCTCGAGGTCCCGGAACTGTCGCCGGCGTGGCGCGCGCAGATCACGCAGCGGCTGGAGCGCAGGCTATCGAGCTAGGCCAGGCGCGCGGCCGATCCCTGTGCAGGAGCGCAAGGCGCCGCACTGCAGTTGCTATCGAGGAACGCCAGGGTCAAGCAAGCGCGCGATGAGCTTGCGCACAGGCACCGGTATCGCCGCGCCGTGCGCTTCTTCCAGGGCGAGCCATATCCGTCCCGGCTCGCGCGCGGCCGGTTCGATTTTCTCAACCTGGCACAGCAGGGGCTGAATCTGCAGCTTGAAGTGGGTGAAGCCGTGCGCGAGCGGCGCGAACGCCTGCGGCGCGGCGATGCGGCAGCCGTATTTCGCGAGGCAGTGCGCGCGCGCACGCGCGGCGTCGTCGATTTCGGGCAGGCTCCACAGCCCGCCCCAGATGCCGGTAGGTGGGCGCTTTTCCAGCAGCAGCTCGCCGTTTCGAACCAGCAGCAGCATGTGGGTGGCGCGGGTGGGCACGGCCTTCGCCGGACGCGGCGCAGGAAAATCGCGGACGCGGCCGAGCGCGAGCGCCTGGCAGCTGCCGGCGAGCGGACAGCGCGCGCAGGCGGGCTTGGCGCGGGTGCACAGCGTCGCGCCCAGATCCATGATCGCCTGGGCGTAACGCCCGACGGCGCGCGGCGGCAGCTGTTCCCCGGCGAGTTGCCACAGACGATTTTCGACGCGCTTTTCGCCAGGGAAGCCGCCGACTGCGAAATGCCGCGCGAGCACGCGCTTGACGTTGCCGTCCAGGATCGCGGCCCGCGTGCCGTAGGCGAATGCGGCGATCGCTGCGGCGGTCGAGCGGCCGATCCCGGGCAGGGCCTCGATGTCCTCGAGCGCGCGCGGAAACGCGCCGCTGTGATGCTCGACGATCAGCTGTGCCGCGCGCTGCAGATTGCGCGCGCGCGAGTAATAGCCCAGGCCGCTCCACAGCCGCAACACTTCGTCCTGCGGGGCGCCGGCGAGCGCGGCGATGTCCGGGAAGCGCTCGAGAAAGCGCTGGTAATAGGGAATCACCGCGGCGACCTGGGTCTGCTGCAGCATGATTTCCGATACCCATATGCGGTAGGCATCGCGCGTACCCTGCCAGGGCAGGTCGTGGCGCCCGTGGCGCCGGTGCCAGGCGAGCAGGCGCGCGTGAATGTTTGCGCTATTCTTGTGGGGCGATGCCAACGCGCAATTTTCCGAAGATCCAGTAAAGACGGGCGTTTCCAGGCGATCCTAGGCGGGTGTCTGGGTGCCAAAAATCGGGATGGAGCGGGAGACGAGTCTCGAACTCGCGACCTCAGGCTTGGGAAGCCGGCGCTCTACCAACTGAGCTACTCCCGCTCGTGCGGCGAATTATAAAGCGTTTCCGCAAGTTCTTCATTGTCCGCTTCCGGCGCGACGTTGTTTGCCGCGCTAATTGAACGAAAGCGCGATGATCGCTTTTGCCAGCCATTGGTCGCTGGCGCCTCTCTGCAATGCGGTTGGAAGCCGTTTCCTCAGGCCGATGCAATCCCGGCGTTGCCGGTTACTCTAGGCTGCCGCGGCGCGAGGAAAATCCATTTGACGGCTGCTTGTTGTTCGCGCGATAATAGGAATCATTCCTATCTATAGCGGTCCCCGTGGCAACCACTGCAATAATCCCGACGCTGAACCGACTCCGCCCCGGCGAGTGCGGAACCATACTGGCCCTTGATGCCGGCGAAGAACTCGGCCAGCGTCTGGTGGCGCTCGGTCTTCGCATCGGAAAAAGCGTGCGCCTGTTGCGCCGCGCGCGTTTCGGTGGACCGCTGCATGTACGGGTCGACACGACGGAGCTCATGCTGCGCAGGCGGGAAGCGCAATGCGTCCGTTTGACGCAGGCAGTCCCTGCCGCATCTTAGCGCCGGTCCCGATGAAACGCATCGCAATGGTGGGAATGCCCAACACGGGCAAATCGACCTT
>JAJZUK010000090.1:0-1099 GCA_021847125.1 Pseudomonadota bacterium
GCTGAAACTATGTCGAGTTGCAGGTATAGCGTTGCCTCTCTGTACAGAGGGGAAAGTGCTCAACGCGCACCATCAACTAAGCATAGTTGGCAACTGTGCATAGTGGCCGGGTGCCGAAGCTCAATACAGCGTAGCCGCTGGCAGCAATACAATGCACAGCGGGCACCGGGACGCTCGTGAAGGTCCGCATTTTATCGGCCAACTGCAAACGCTCAGGAGAAACACCATGCGCTATGAGCTGTACTACTGGCCCTCGATACAGGGCCGCGGCGAGTTCGTCCGGCTGGCGCTCGAGGAGGCTGGTGCGGATTACGTGGATGTCGCCCGCATGTCGGCGCGCGGTGGCGCGGGCATGCCCGCGATGATGCGGCTGCTGAGCGGCGTATCGGTCGCGTGCCCGCCATTCGCGCCGCCTTTCCTGAAAGTCGCAGGCACTGAACAGCTTATCGGACAAACGGCGAACATCCTGCTGTTCCTCGCCCCGCGCCTCGGGCTCGTCCCGAAGCGCGAAGCGAGCCGGTTCTGGGCGCACCAGCTGCAACTCACCATCGCCGATTGGCTCGCCGAAGTCCACGACACACACCATCCGATAGGCGGCGGACTCTATTACGAGGAGCAGAAGCGCGAAGCAAGACGGCGCGCTGCAAACTTCTGCGCCGAACGCCTGCCGAAGTTTCTCGGATACTTCGAACATATCATCGCGAGCAATCCGGGATGGGCGGGCGGCCTCGCGGGCCGGGCCGCATCCTACGTGGATCTCTCGATGTTCCAGATGGTCGCCGGCCTGCGCTACGCCTTTCCGCGCACCATGGCGAAACTGGAACCGAAGCATCCGGGTCTCGTCGCGCTGCATGATCGAATATCAGCACGGCCGCGCATTGCGGGTTACCTGGCATCGAAGCGGCGCATTCCTTTCAATCAGTCCGGCATTTTCCGGCATTACCCGGAACTGGACACTAGCCGAGCGTGAGGACAATAGGCTCCAGCGCCTCGCCCTGCGGCAGTACGCGGCCGATCGCCGCCGCCTGCGTGTATCCCAGCGCGCGCAGCGCCTCGAGGCAGTGCTCGGCGCGCTCCTGCGGGACGCTGGCGAGCAGGC
>JAJZUK010000090.1:1109-6005 GCA_021847125.1 Pseudomonadota bacterium
GAAGATCAAGGGATAGCGCGGATGGCCGAGCGCCTGTTGCTGGTTGCGCAGCGCGCGGCGCAGCCGCACGTTGGCCGGCTGCAGCGAACTCAGGATGCCCGCCACGCTGGTCTCTTCCGCGCCTTCGAGGACGGGCAGGGCTGCAAGGTTCAACTCCGCATCCACGCCCGAGGGCCGGGTCATCTCGACCAGATGCCCGAGCAGGCCGAAGCCGGTCAGGTCGGTGCAGGCGGTCGCGCCGTGTTCGCGCAGGCACTGCGCGCCGGGGCGGTTCGACTGGCACATGGAGACCAGGGCCGCATCGATCCAGCGGCCGCGGGCTTCGAGCCGCGCATGGGCAGCAAACAGCGTGCCGGTGCCTATCGGTTTGGTCAGGACCAGCACGTCGCCCGGTCGCATGCCGCCCTTGCGCAGCACCGACGCCAACTCCTCGTCCACCAGGCCGTTTACGGCAAAGCCCAGCGCCAGTTCCCGGCCTTCCCCGGTGTGGCCGCCGACCAGCGCGCAATCGGCGTCGTTGAGCACTTCGATGGCGCCCGACATCATTTGAAACAGCAGATCCTCCACCTTGGCTTCCAGGCCCGGGGGAACGGTGACGATCGCCGTGGCCGACTGCGCCTCGGCCCCCATGGCGAAGATATCGCCCAGCGCATGATTGGCTGCGACCTTGCCGAAGACATAGGGGTCGTCGATGAAGGCGCGAAAGAAATCCACCGTGTGCACCATGGCCTTGCCCGGCGGCACGCGCACCACCGCGGCATCATCGGGCGCATGCAGGCCGATGAGCACGTCGTCGCGCTCGACCGGATGCAGCGCTCCCAGGGCGCGCGACAGCACCGTGGCGCCGACTTTCGCGCCGCAGCCGCCGCAGCGCATGGCGATCGCGGAGATGGCCTGTGCGGCTTCCTCCTGATCGAGGGGAAGCGATGCGGGTGCCGCCGCCTTGGTGACGGTTTCCATGCTCGGAAACTGGCTGAATTTGCGCATGAAGCGCCGGTCGATCCAGTCTTTCCAGCGCCATACCCACGCGCCCCGGAAGCCGAGCGCACCGCGCGAAGCCACCGCATAGCGGTTGCCGGTGCTGATCAGCGCGAGCCAGCGGCGCTGCGGCCGGTAGGGCTTGAGCGCTTTGCCCTCCACGGCGCGGCGCAGATTCTCCCCCAGCGGCGCGCCCTGGCGCACCGCGAACACACCTGCTTTCTCCAGCGGGTAGTTCACCATGCCGGCGATGTCGCCCGCGGCGAACACTTTCGGATCGGTCACGGTCTGCAGGGTGTCGGCTACCTGAATGCAACCGTCCGCGTCCAGCGCAAGGCCGGTTTCGCGCAGCCACCGCGCACCCCCTGCGCGCGTGACCCAGACGATCTCGTCGGCGTCCACGGCTTCGCCGCCGGCCGTATGCAGGCGCGCCGCCGACACCCGATCGACCTCGGCATTGCAATGCAGCGCTACACCGCGTTCGGCCAGCACCCGCTCGAACGCGCGGCGCACCCGAGCATTATGGGTAGGCAGGATGACCGCGCTGCCGGTCAGCAGGTGAAAGCCGAGATCGTTTGGGTTGCGACCCGCTGCGCGCAGTTCCCTGCGCAGGCGGTATTGCATGGCCAGCGTCAGCTCGACCCCGCCGGCGCCGCCGCCGACCACCGCGATGCGCGTGACTCCGGCGTGCTTGCGCACGCGCTCGAGCAGCAACTGCCAGCGCGCGTTGAAGCCGTCGATCGGCTTTACCGGCACGGCATGCTCGGCCGCACCGGCGACATCGCCCATCTGCGGCGTGGAGCCGATGTTGATGGACAGCACGTCGTAGGCGACCGGCGGACGGTTGCGACAAAGCACTTTGCCCGCCGCGCGGTCCAGGCCCAGCGTTTCATCGCGATAGAAACGCGCGCCGGCAAACCGGGCCAGGCGCGCGAGGTCGATGTGCACCTCGTCGTAGCCGTAATGCCCGGCGATATAGCCCGGCAGCATGCCGGAATACGGCGTATGCGTGTCGCGGCAGATCACGGTCAAGCGCACCCCGGGCAGGGGCTGCATGCCGAAACGCCTGAGCACACCGACGTGGCTGTGGCCGCCGCCGACGAGCACGATGTCCCTCAGGACCGGTTGATCCGGCGCTTGCATGGCGAACTTCCTTCTAAGGATGGCGTGGCACGCAGAATCACGGGCGCATCGGCTGCGCGCCGTCGGCGGCCGGCTCAGTCGGCGTCTTTTTCGAGCACCGTGGGGATTCTACGCGAAGCGCGGCGCAGAAATTCGATCTGCTGCGCGAAACCGGTGCAACCCTTGCACATCATCAGGTGCATGCCGAGCAGTATGCGCTCCGACGGCGCCAGCGGTTGCTCCATCGCCTGCGAGGACAGTCTGGCGGCTTGCTCGCACGAATACATCCATTTACTCATGATCTGTCCCGAACCAGTTCTTGCTCATGCAGGAACGCAGGCTCAGCCTCGCTCTAAACAGGATTACGTGCAGGTTAGTCGTCGAAATCTCGATTTTCTTACAGATTTCTTCCGATGACAGGCCCATCACCTCGCGCATCGAGAACACCAGCGCATCGCGCCTGGACATATGCCGGCAGCATTCCTGATAGACCTCCCAGAACTGGCTGGACTCGAGCGCGGCATCGGGTATCCCCCAATCCGCCGGCGGATCGACCCACTTGCCCTTGGCGTTGAAGGAGCCGGCGCCGGCTGCTTCGTCCTCGCCCAGCGAAAATGCGTCCGCAGGCAATCCGCGGCCGCGGCTGCGCGTCAGGTCGATGATCTTGTGCTTGAGGATCCCGGTGAGCCAGGTGCGCAGTTGCGAGCGAGCCTGGAAGCCTTCGCGCTGGGCGAGCGCCGCCATGAGCGTGTCCTGAACGGCGTCCTCGGCGAGCGCAGCATCGCGCAGGTGAAACTGCGCGTAGCGCAGCAGATACTTCCGGTGCGCCTCCAAGCCTTGCGCGTGTTCGTCCTGTTCGGTCATCGTGCTTATCCAGCGGATTGCGATACTGATTGTGCATAACAGCGCGCGCCGGCAGAGTGCCGGATGCGCGGTGACGCGTGCCGCGGCATTTTGCCACGAATCGCCCCGGGCGCGCCTATGTCGGAGTTGCGTTTCCGCGGATCCAGGCAGAAGGACTGAGGCCGAGCTCCCGGATGAAGGCCCGCGAGAACGCCGGCTGGCTGTTGTAGCCGACATCCGCCGCCACCAGCGCGACGGGGCGGCCCTTGCGCAGCAAGCGTTGCGCCTGCGCGATCCGTATCCGTGTCAGGAACTCCGCCGGCGTGCTGCCGACCACGTTGCGGAACTCGTTCGCAAATCCGTTGCGCGAAAGATGGGCGCGCGCGGCCATGGTGTCGAGGGTCCAGGGCCGGCGCGGATCGTCGAGCAGCTCGCACAGCAACCCGGCCAGGCGCGGATGAGCCAGACCTGCAAGCACCCCGCGGGTCACGAGTTGTTCCTGTATCGCGAAGCGAAGGATCTGGATCAGCAAGATGTCGCACAGGCGGTCGAGCATGACTTGCCGTCCCGGATTGGCTTCCGCGGCTTCGGCGAACAGCGCCTGCAGCGTCATGTCGACGCGCTTCAGCGCGCT
The DNA here is from genome assembly GCA_021847125.1 of Pseudomonadota bacterium. The sequence goes on from JAJZUK010000090.1 coordinate 4,687, forward strand.
GAACGGAATGACGACGACGGCGGGGAAGGACTGGGTGACCGCATTTTCCAGACCCGCGGCGTAATGCACGCTGGCGCATACCACGTCGGCGACCGCCGTGTCCTCGATTTCCAGACGGTGATCGAGCGGACGCGGATAAAACAGCAGGGACGGCTCCCTGACAACGATGGCGCCATGTCCGGCCTGCAGCGCGCGCATTTCGCCGGAGCGAATCACGTGCAGATGACCCACGCCTTCGGCGGCGGCGAATCCGTGCAGGCCGCACAGGGGGCCGGCATAGAAGGTATTGGCACGCAGTCCGACATGCTCCAGCAGCCGGGAAAATCCGTCGATACTCACGATGAATTGTACGAATGGTTATGAACAAAATACGGATGATAACCAAAACGGGAGGCAGCGCAGCTAATCTGTGTCCATGCCGCGCGGGACGCGCGGCATGGTATGCCATGTGCGGCATAGCAACCACTTTGATTGGAGAACATCATGACGCAACACTTCGTCGCCACGACGCTACGCCCGGTCACGCTGGACGCGGCCAACGCCGAGCAGAAATCGGTGCTGGAGGGAGCGCTGAAACAGGTCGGCTTCATCCCCAATATGTACGCGAATATGGTCAACGTCCCCGGGGTCCTGACGACCTATTTGCACGGATATGCCGCTTTTCGCAAGAGTTCCGGTCTCTCCCCTGCGGAGCAGGAAGTCGTGTTTCTGGCCATCAGCCGGCAGAACGGGTGCTCGTACTGCATGGCCGCCCACAGCATGATGGCCGACAAGGTGTCCGGCGTGCCCGCGCCCGTGCTGGCGGCGATTCGTTCGGGCCAGGCGCTGCCGGACGCGAAGCTCCAGGCGCTGTACGACTTCACGCGTGAACTGGTGAGCACAGCCGGAAAGCCCGGCCAGGCAGTGGCCGCGGCCTTCCTGTCCGCGGGCTACACCGAGGCCACGGCATTGCAGATCATACTGGCGGCTGCAGTGAAGACGCTGTCGAACTTTAGCAACCACCTGTTCCAAACCGAAGTCGACGCCAAATTCGCGGCCTACAAATTGGCCTCCGATTTAGGGGAGCATGAGGGGATATTTCCCCTCATTGTGAAACAGGCCCTAAGAGGGGGCGCTCGGGTCCGGGCGCTGCGCGAGCAGACGCCCGCCTGAGGCGACCAAGCAGACTATGATGCAATTTTTTCAAAAGGAGACGCCATGGCCATCAAAGCGCTGACCCTGGACACCGGCGGCACCATCCTCGACTGGCACGGCGGCATCAGCAACGCCTTCGCCGCCGCCGGCGCGCGCCGCGGCCTGCAGGCGGACTGGCACGAGGT
>JAJZUK010000091.1 GCA_021847125.1 Pseudomonadota bacterium
TGGTCATCTTGTCCGCGCCGGGAATCACCTCGCGCTCGTCGCTGCTCGGAGGCGCGCCCGCGGCGGCCGTCTTGATGGCTCCGTGCGCCTCCTGACCGGCCGCGCCGACCGGGCCAGCGGCGAGAACCGCGAACACACCACCCAAAACCACAGCGCCTGCTTTGAAGGAAGTCATTGCGTGTTCTCCCTTGGGTTGAGGACTCTCCAATTTGTACGCCCCGGCCATACGAGGCATTTGACCTAGATCAACAGTGCTGCGCCGCAGGGTTCCAAGCGCTTCCAACCGCGCCCTGCCAGTCCGCCGCCCGCATCGGGAAGTCTGCTCGCGATCAATCCGCTGTGGCGAGCCCCTGGCTAAACGGGCAAAATGCGCCATTGCCTGTCCAGGCACACGCGCTGCGCCACGCCGCCCAGGAGTTTGCATCATGAAAATAGACCGTCGCTTTTTCGCCGAATCGCTGGTGGTCAGGCTGGGGATTGCGCTAGGCGCGATCGTGCTGCTGGCGCTTACGGCCACCATCAGCGCCACCGTGTTCGCCGAGTTGTCCACCGGCAAGGCCGCCGCGATCAATCTCGCGGGCAGCCTGAGGATGCAGTCCTACTGGATCACGGTGCAGGTGCTGCGCTCGGGCGACATCGGCCACCCGCCGGCGGAACTGCAGCAGGCGGTGGCGGATTTCGAGGCGCGCTTGAACAGCCCCCTGCTCGTCGGCGGCATACCCGCGGATGCGACCGACCCCACGCGCCGCGCCTACGACCGCGTCGCGGCCAGCTGGTCCACCACCCTCAAACCCGCGGTCGCGCGCGCCGTATCCGAAGGCGCGCCGGCGCGCGACGCCTTCGTCTCGCGCATGGTGGCTTATGTGCTCGACGTCGACCGGCTGGTGTACCTGCTCGAGCATGATCTGGAAGAGCGCATCCAGGCGCTGCGCCTGATCCAGGGCGCGGGCCTGTTCGCCATCGTCGTGGTGATGTTCATTTCCTTCTTTCTGATGCACGCGCAGGTCATCGTCCCGCTGGCGGACCTGCTCGCCTGCGCCCGCCGCGTGCGCGTCGGCGACTTCAATGTGCGGGCGCGGCATGCGGGCGAGGACGAGCTGGGGCAGCTCGGGCAGTCGTTCAACTACATGGTGGAAGACCTGTCGCGCAGCTACGCGACCCTCGAGGCGCGGGTGCAGGAAAAGACCGAGCAGTTGGCGCGGACCAACGTGTCGCTGGAGGTCCTGTACAACACCACGCGCACGCTGGCCGAGAACCCGCTGACGCAGACCACGATGGACGGGGTGATGCGCGATATCGAGCGCGTCGTCGGGCTCAAGGCGGGCGCAATCTGCGCGCGCGAGGAGAACGACAGCCGCGGCTTTCCGGTCGCCCTGCAGGCCGGCAGCGCGCAGGCCACCTCCTGGTGCCAGCAGGAGCGCTGCCAGGAGTGTTTAGGGGAATACGCGGGCGAGCCGGGGGTGCGCGTCGTCGGCAGCGGCGCGGAGCGCATGCTCTCGGTGCCGCTGTCCGAAGGCGGCAAGCCCTACGGCGTGATGCTGCTGCAGTTGCCCGCCGGCACGCAGCTCGAAGAATGGAAGATGAAACTGCTGGAATCCATAGGCCATCATATCGGCGCGGCTTTCGCTGCGGCCAAGCGCAGCGACGAGCGGCGCGGCATCGCGCTGCTCGAAGAGCGCTCGGTGATCGCGCGCGAGCTGCACGATTCCCTGGCGCAATCGCTCACTTACCTCAAGATCCAGGTGGCGCGCCTCAAACAGCAGCTCAATACCAGCGACGTGCGCGAGCAGACAGCCGGCGTGGTCGAGGAACTCAAGCTGGGCATCAACAACGCCTACCGCCAGCTGCGGGAACTGCTCACCACCTTCCGCCTGCGCATCGACGGCCGCGGCCTGTCCGAGGCGCTGCAGGACACGGTGCGCGAATTTTCGCAGCGCGCCGGGATCGACGTCCGGCTGCACGACCGGCTGCTGGGCCGCGAACTCGACTCCAGCGAGCAGATTCACGTGCTGCAGGTGGTGCGCGAGGCGCTCACCAACGTCGAACACCACGCGCAGGCGCGCTGCGCCGACGTGCAGCTCGCGATCGAGCAGGGGAAAGTCTGCGTGGCGGTGGAAGACGACGGCGTCGGCATCAAGGACGAGCAGCCGCCGGCGCACCACTACGGCCTGGCGATCATGCGCGACCGCGCGGCGACCCTGGGCGGCACGCTGCAGGTATCCAGGCGCGCCACCGGCGGTACGCGCGTCGAGTTGATATTCTCGCCCCGCGGACCGTATCTGGTGGCGGCAACCCCGGCGACCGCGGTCGCCTAAGCCCAGGCAGGGATACAAAAACATGAATGAAGGCAATCGCATCCTGATCATCGACGACCACCCTCTGTTCCGCAAGGGCGTGTCGCAGCTGATCGCCATGGCCCCGCAGCTGGAGCTCGTGGGCGAGGCCTCCAGCGGCGAGCTGGGCGTGGCCAAGGCGCGGGAGATCGACCCCGACCTGATCCTGCTCGACCTGCACATGAAGGGCATGAACGGCATCGATACGCTCAAGGCGATCCGCGACGCCGGCCTGGATTGCCGCGTGGTCATCCTCACCGTTTCGGACCATGCGGACGACCTGGTGGCCGCGATCCGCAGCGGCGCGGACGGCTACCTGCTGAAGGACATGGAGCCCGAGGATCTGCTCGCCGCCATCGACCAGACCCTGAACGGGGCCACGGTGATAGGCGAGCGGCTCAACGGCATGCTTGCGCGCGCCATCCGCGACGAGGCCACCGCGGGCCAGCGCGACAGCGCCAGCCTCACCAAGCGCGAGCAGGAAATCCTCCAGGGCCTGGCGCAAGGGCTGTCGAACAAGCTGATCGCGCGCAGCCTCGACATCACCGAAGCCACGGTCAAAGTGCACGTCAAGAACCTTCTGAAAAAGCTCGGTTTTCGTTCGCGGCTGGAAGCCGCCGTCTGGTCCGTCAGCCGCAACGGCAGGCAGGGCAACTGAGGTTATGCCGCACGGTACAACGTGGTTGACGTCGGGCCCCCAATTGATGACAATGGTTCTCATCGGCTGGACAGGCCGGCCGGCGCGCGCACGCGGCAGCGTGACGGCAGCGCAGCAATAAATGCAGGCACCTATCCCCGCCTATTGAAGCGGGTTCTCAGCCGCACCGACCGCGTCTCCGAACCTGCCAACCGACCTCAGGTCAAACCGCCTATGGCGGCCAAACAAGGAATTCCATGTCGAAGTCAGCACCCTCTTCCATCCAGGTCACCCCGGATCTGCTGCGCAAGTACGACCGGCCGGGGCCGCGCTATACCTCATACCCGACCGCCGTCGAGTTCAGCACCGGCTACGACGCCGCCGCCTATTTCGATTCGCTGGCCCAGGCCGCCACGCATCCGGATGAACCGCTCGCCCTGTATGTGCACCTGCCGTTCTGCGAGCACCGGTGCACCTTCTGCGGCTGCAACGTGGTCATCACGCAGCGCCGATCGGTCGCCGAGGAATACCTGACTTACCTGCATCGCGAAATTCGCGAGGTGGCGCGGCGGCTGCGGCAGCGGCGCAAGGTGGTGCAATACCACTGGGGCGGCGGCACACCCACCTACCTCAAGGTCGAAGAGATGCGGGCCTTGCAGCAGGTCATGACCGAGTGTTTCGACATCGCGCCGGACGCGGAGGCGGCGATCGAGGTGGATCCGCGCGTCACCAGCCGCGAACAGATCGATCTGCTGCGCGCCATGGGCTTCAACCGGCTGTCCATGGGCGTGCAGGATTTCGATCCGGGAGTCCAGGCCATCATCAACCGCAATCAGACGGAGCAGCAGACGCGCGACCTCTACGCCTACAGCCGGCAGGCCGGTTTCGCGTCGATCAACGTCGACCTGATCTACGGCTTGCCGCTGCAACAGCCGGAAACCTTTGCGCATACCCTGGATGCCGTAATCGATATGCGGGTCGACCGCGTCGCGGTCTATTCCTATGCCCACGTGCCGTGGCTGCGCACCCAGCAAAAGGGTTTCGATCCGGCCCAGCTGCCGTCAGGCGAGCAGAAGCTCGAATTATTCTGCCTCGCGCGCGACGCGTTCGTAAAAGCGGGATACCGCCCTATCGGCATGGACCATTTCGCCTTGCCGGCGGACGAACTGGCGCGGGCGGTCGAATCGCGCACGCTGTCGCGCAACTTCATGGGCTATACCGTCAAGTCCGCGCCGGACATGATAGGCGTGGGGGTCTCGGCGATAGGCGACGTCGGCGGCGCGTATGCCCAGAATCAGAAAAAGCTCCCGCGCTATTACGCGGCGATCGACCAGGGGTCACTGCCGATAGACCGGGGCTACCGCCTCAGCGCCGATGACAGGCTGCGCCGCTTTGTGATCACGCAATTGATGTGCAATTTCCATGTCGACAAGGGCACGGTCGAGGAGAAATTCGGCATCGACTTTGACCGCGCATTCGAGCGTGAACTTGCCGAACTGGCCGCCCCGGACGGATTGATGGCGAACGGGTTCGTCACCGCCGGCCGCGACGCGCTGCAGGTGGAGCCGCTGGGGCGGCTGTTCGTGCGCAACGTCGCGATGGTGTTCGATCGCTACCTTCTGAACAAGCTGCCTGGCGCTCCGGTGTTCTCGAGCACGGTATAAGCTGCGCGGGCTCAGTTTTTCACGAAATCGATCGCAATCGCCCCGGGTTCCCGCTGCACATAGCGTATGGTCACCGCTGCGCCGTAGTGCATCCCGAGCTGGTCCAGCAGCGGCAGCGGGTCGTGGTCGTTTACGAAACGCATGGTTTCACCGGGATTCAACGCGTCCAGCGCGCCGAAAATCGCAGCGTGGCGGAAGCGCTTGGCGACACCTCGGGCGTCGAATGGATAGATGGCGTCCGGCAAGAGGTGAAGGTGGGGTGCAGTGGCCATGTTGGTGCTCCTGTGTCGGTTGAAATATTCAGCGTGGACTGGGTGGCGGTGCGAGGCCGGCATGCAAATGCCGGCCTCGCCCGGACTTATTGCGCTCAGGCCTTGCTAGGCAAGCCTGCCGGGACGGCTGCGGCATTCCTGCGCCTGGCCCCGCTCCAGAGGCGCAGCGCGAACAGCGCCAGGAACAGGGCGCCGACGGTGAACACCAGATCGCCGGGCACCCGCATCCACACCATCGCTTCCATGAACGGGGAATGGATCACTTCCGGCGAGCGGGCGAACCACATGCCCTTGGTGACACTGGCCCAGGCCTGATAGATGCCCGAGGGGACCAGGGACATGAACACCATCATCGCCAGGCCGATGTTGAGACACCAGAACATGGGCCGCAACAGGCTCTCGGTCCAGGCAGCGCGCTCGGACAGGCCGCGCAGGCAGAACAGCAAGAGACCGATGCCGAGCATGCCGTAGACGCCGAACAAGGCGGCATGGCCATGGGCCGCCGTCATGTTGAGACCCTGCATGAAATACAGCGCGATCGGCGTATTGATCGAGAAGCCGAGCAGGCCCGCGCCCACCACATTCCAGAAGCCGACGGCGATGAAGCACATGATCGGCCACTTGTAGGCCGCGACCCAGGGCGCCGCCTTGGAGCGCTGGTAGTTGCGGTAGGCTTCGACGCCTATCATCGCCAGCGGCACCACCTCGAGCGCCGAGAACATGGCGCCGATTGCGATCACGAAAGTCGGCGTGCCGGTGAAATACAGGTGATGCAGCGTGCCGAGGATGCCGCCGAACAGGAATACGATGGTCTCGAGCACGATAGCCGCATTGGCGGTGCTGGCGCGCAGCAAGCCCAGGCGCGTGAACAGCAGCGCAATCACCGCGGTGGCGAACACCTCGAAGAAGCCTTCGACCCACAGATGCACCAGCCACCAGCGCCAGTACTCGATCATGGAGTAATGGGTATGCTTGCCCCAGGTGAGCGAGGTCGCGTAGAAGGCGCCGATGCACATGGCCGACAGGAAC